>JAFQFH010000042.1 GCA_017398685.1 Oscillospiraceae bacterium | reverse complement strand
GTTGACGAGGAACACGTTTGCGCCGGTCTCCTTGAGCTTCTCGCCCAGCATGTTGGCGTAGACAGAAGCGTTCAGGGGGAAGAAGGGTGCGCCGAAGAGGGTGGAGAAGGTGGTGACAGGCTCGGTGATGCCGCGCTCGGTGCCGGCCAGCTTGGAGGTGTAACCGGAAACGAAGTGGTACATGGCCATGTCATTGTCCAGCTTGGAGATGGGGGGGATAACGCCGAAAGCGTCAGCAGTCAGGAAGACGATGGTCTTGGGCTGTCCACCCACACCGGGGATAGCTGCGTTGGGGATATGGTCAACAGGGTAGCCTGCGCGGGTGTTCTCGGTGAGGGAGCCGTCGAAGTAGTCGGGCTTGCCTTCTTCATCGACAACAACGTTCTCCAGCAGTGCGCCGAACTTGATTGCGCCGTAGATTTCGGGCTCGCGTGCGGGGTCGAGGTCAATGCACTTTGCGTAGCAGCCGCCCTCGATGTTGAAGATACCGTCGGGAGACCAGCCGTGCTCGTCGTCACCGATGAGCTTGCGGTTGGGGTCTGCGGACAGGGTGGTCTTACCGGTGCCGGAAAGGCCGAAGAAGACTGCGCTGTCACCGGCATCGCCGATGTTGGCGGAGCAGTGCATGGAGAGGATGCCGTTCTTGGGCAGAACGTAGTTCATGACGGAGAAGACGCTCTTCTTGATCTCGCCGGCATAGCCGCTGCCGCAGATAAGAACTTCGTGTGCTTCGTAGTCGATGATGATGGCGGCTTCGCTGTTGACACCGTCAACCTCGGGGATGCACTTGAAACCGGGGGCTGCGTAGATGGTGTAGTCGGGAACGTAGTTCTCCAGCTCTTCGTCGGTGGGACGGATGAGCAGCTGGTGGATGAACAGGTTCTGGCTGGCCAGCTCATTGACTATACGGAAACGCTGGGTGTACTTGGGGTCTGCACCGGCAAAGCCGTCGAAAACGTACAGATCCTTGTTCTGCAGGTATGCAAGAACCTTTGCCTTGATGGCTTCGTACTTGGCCTTCTCAATGGGAACATTGATCTTGCCCCATGCGATCTCATCATGGACCATAGGAGTGTCAACGATGAACTTGTCGTTAGGGCTGCGGCCGGTGTACTTACCGGTCTTTACGACCAGAGCGCCGGTCTCGGAGAGGGTACCCTCGCCGCGCTCAAGAGCTTCCTGTACCAGCTGGGGGATGGAAAGGTTGCGGAATGCGACACCGTCGCCAGCAATGCCGAGTTCGATGGGATTGATGAATTTCATATAAAAAGCCTCCTTCTGTGCCTATTTTTCGTCAAAAGTATATCATTCATGCCGCCTGTGCGTCAAGACGGCTAAATACCAAAAAAATCCCCTTATTGTATGGCGGAAAAACTCATTTTCCGTCGTTTTGTCTATTAACGCATTTTTAGCGTCTGCCAATCAGTGCAAAAAGTGCAAAAGCGCACAAATCCGCCACCACAATACTGGCTCCGGTAGGTGTTTCGAGGAAGTAGGACGCAGTAATTCCGACAAGAAAGCACATAACCGATATGGCCGCAGAGCAAAGCACCACTGCTTTGAAGCTTTTGCACACACGCATGGCTGAAAGGGCCGGGAAAATTATGAGGCTGGATATCAGAAGTGCGCCCATCATTCGCATGCCCAGCACCACGGTCACAGCCGTCAGAACCGCCAGCAGCGTATTGTAAAGTTCGGTTTTTGTGCCGGTGGCACGGCTGAAAGTCTCATCAAAGGTGACGGCAAAGATGCGGGGATAGAAAAGTATGAACAGCACCAGCACCGCAAGGGACAAAACCACGCTGAGTATGGCATCGGAGCGGCTGAGGGAGAGGATACTGCCAAACATATAGCTTGATACTTCCGTATTCATGCCGGTGGTCAGGGATACGGTGATAACGCCTATGGCAAGGGCGCTGCTGGAAATGATGGCAATGGCTGCATCGCCATGGACGCGGCTGGAGCGGCTGAGTCTGAGAAGCAAAATTGCAGCCACCACAACTACAGGAACGGTGAAGGCCAAAGGTGCAAAGCCCAGAGCCGAGGCAATGGCCAGTGCGCCAAAGCCCACATGGGAGAGTCCGTCCCCTATCATGGAGTATCTTTTAAGCACAAGGGACACGCCCAGAAGCGCGGCACAAAGGCTCACCAGAACACCCACAATAAGAGCCCTTTGCATGAAGTGGTAGGAAAACATATGAATAAACTCTGTCATATCCTGTTCCCTCCCAAAAAGCGTCTGGCCTGAGCGCTCTCCCTGTACTCAGCGGCAGTGCCGAAGAAAAGCTGGGAGTGACCCAGATGCAGTATCTTTGTGGCATATCGCACCGCCTCATGGATATCGTGGGAGACCATGATGACGGAGATATCGTCACAGAGGTTTATGAGCTTTATTATGTTGTACATCTCCGCCGAGGCCTTGGGGTCAAGGCCGGTGACAGGCTCGTCCAGAAGGAGGAGCTTTTTCGTGGCGCAGAGAGCCCGGGCCAGAAGCACCCGCTGCTGCTGACCGCCGGAAAGGGCCTGATAGCTCTCATCCGCCAGATCCTCAATACCCATGCGCTCCATATTCATCTCTGCCCGCTCACGGTCTGCCGCGCTGTAGCGAAAACGCCTGCCCATGGAGTTCAGGCAGCCGGAGAGCACCACTTCCCGGACGCTGGCGGGAAAATCCCGCTGCATTTCCGTCTGCTGGGGAAGATAGCCTATCATATTGGCGCAAAGGCCATCGGAATGGATTATACGTCCGCTGTCCGGCGCTTTAAGGCCCAGAAGACCCTTTATGAGAGTGGACTTGCCCGAGCCGTTTTCACCAACGATGCAGAGATAGTCCCCCTCGTCCACATGAAAATTCACGTCATGCAGCACAGTTTTGCCCTCATAGGAAAAGCTGAGCTCTTCACATGTAAGTATAGCCATCAGCCCAATCCCTCCTTCAGGCTTTCAAGATTTTTCTCCATAAGCGTAAGATAAGTTACCCCCGCCTCAAGCTCATCGGCGCCCACATTATGGCAGGAGTGGAAAAGAAGCTTTTTGCAGCCTGTATCCTCCACTATCACATCGGCCATTTTTTCATTGGAAAACTCAATATGATAAACCGCAGCTATCCCCTCTTCCCTGACCTTGTCAATGAGAAAGGCCACGGTTTTTGCGGAGGGCTCGGTGTCCTCGGCGCAGCCGGGGAAGGCAGCGTAATACTCAAGGCCATATTCCTCGGTGAAATAGCGCACCGGGAAACGGTCGGCAAATATCATTGTTTTTCGGGCGGCATTTTCCGTCACTTCACGAAACTTTGCATCCAGCTCCATGAGTTTTTCAGTGTATGCAGCGCAATTTGCGCTATAGTAATCGGCCCGCTCAGGATCAATTGTGCACAGGCTCGCGGATATGGCCTTGGATATTTTTGCGGCATTCACCGGAGATGTCCAGACATGCTCGTCAAACTCCGCTTCGTGTTCATGATCATGTCCATGATCATGCTCGCAGTGCCCGTCGTGTTCATGGGCGTGCCCGGCCTGCTGCATACCCTCTTTGTGTTCCTCCTCAAGAGCTTCAACACAGTCAAGCATATATATGACAGGGGCATCTATCTCCCCCGCAGAAAGCATAGTGGAAAGCCACTGTTCGTCCACGCCGCCGTTGGCAACAATAAGGTCACATTCCGAGAGCATCGCCATGTCCTGGGGTGTGGGCTCAAAGCTGTGATTTTCGGCGCCGGGAGGCACCAGAAGTATCACATTGCCCCGCTCCCCTGCTGTCTCCCGGGCAAAATCATAGGCGGGAAACACGGTGCACACTATATTCAGCTTGTCCGCGTCAAGCCTTGCGGTTTTGTCGGATGTGCAGGCGGAAAGGCACAAAAGCATGGCAAGGCCGAGAACAGCCGCTGTAAATTTACGGTATTTTTTCATTATTTTCCTTTCAGAGAGAAAATACACTAACCCGGTTATTTTATTATATTCGTCCAAATCGGTCAAGACAAGATTGACGCGGCTGCAAAAGCTTAATATAATCAAATAAAAAAGAAACGGAGCTTTATGTATGAACATCTGCATATACGGCGCATCCTCCGACAGGCTGGAAGGCATATTTTTTGACGCTGCCGGGAAACTGGGCGAGCTTATTGCCGAAAGCGGCAACACCGTGGTTTTCGGCGGAGGACAGACCGGTCTTATGGGCGCCTGCGCCCGGGGCGTGCACAAAATTGGCGGAAAAATCATCGGTATTGCCCCTAAGTTTTTCGATGAGCCGGGCATACTGGACCAAAATTGCAGCGAATTTCTCTTTACTGACACCATGAGAGAGCGCAAGCAGCTTATGGAAGATAAAAGCGATGCTTTCATCGCTCTGCCCGGCGGCATTGGAAGCTATGAGGAGCTTTTTGAGATACTCACCTTAAAGCAGCTGGGCAAGCACGCAAAGCCCATCGCCCTTCTCAATACCGACAACTATTATCTTCCCCTTTTTGCCATGCTTGAAAACACCGTAGCCCGCGGCTTTATGAGCGAAAGATGCCTGAGCCTTTTCAAGCTTTGCGCCACGCCCGAAGACGCTTTGGCTCATGTACTCACAGACAGGACAGAAGCTGCAAATTTGCAGTACGGACTGCTTGACTACAACAAATAAGATTGCGGGAGTATCTTGCTCCCGCAATCTTTATTATTCCGTGGGTAAATTATGTAAATTACTATTGAATTATGTCAACAAGTTTGCTATAATTTGTGTGTTATAAATACAATAGAAGAGTTCTGCGATGAAATCAAAAAAGTGGAAAATTCCATATGAAAGACCGCTGATACCTCAGGAGCTTCTGGACGCGGGTTACACGCCGCTTTTATGCGCGGTGCTGGCTTTGCGCGGGATAAATGACGCTCAGTCCGCCAAAGCTATGATAGACGGCGGGAAGGATAATCTCTGTGACCCCATGCTCATAATGAACATGGACAAGGCCGCCGCCAGAGTGAAGAAAGCTATTGCACAGAAGGAAAAAGTGGCAGTATACGGCGACTACGACGTGGACGGGATTACCGCCACCTGTATTGTCACAGATTATCTCATTTCAAAGGGCATATCCTGCCGCCCCTATATCCCTGACAGGAGCGAAGAAGGCTACGGTCTGAATACTGCCGCCATAAAAGCGCTCAGTGATGAGGGTGTGAGTCTTATTATCACCGTTGACTGCGGCATTACTGCGGTCAGCGAGACGGAGTATGCCCGCTCCCTGAATCTTGATCTTGTTATAACCGACCACCACGAATGCAACTTTGAGTCCGTTCCCGATGCTGTGGCAGTGGTGGACTGCAAGCAGCAGGGCGACAGCTACCCCAATCCCTATCTTGCGGGTGTGGGCATGGCGCTGAAGCTTGTATGCGCCTGTGAAGGTGAAAGCGATGAAATGCTTGAGCGTTACGCAGACCTTGTGGCCATAGGCACAGTTGCCGATGTTATGCCCCTTATGGGAGAAAACCGCTACCTTGTGAAGCTGGGGCTTGAAAAGCTGGCAAAGTCTCCCCGTCCGGGAATAGAGGCAATGCTGAAAGAGTCTTCCATTGACGCCGACAAGCTCTCCGCATCTTCCATCGGTTACTCTCTCGCCCCCAGACTCAACGCGGCAGGCAGACTGGGTCAGGCGGTTACAGCCGCCCAGCTTCTCATGTCTACCGACAGCTCCGGTGCCAGAGCTCTGGCCGCCGAGCTTTGCGAGCTTAACAGAAAAAGGCAGAGCATAGAGCTGGACATCTGGGAGGAAGCCAAAAGCATAATTTCCTCCGGGGAAAAACCCACGGCGCCCATCGTGCTGGCAAGTGAGAAGTGGCATCAGGGCGTAATCGGAATTGCCGCCTCCCGCCTTGCAGAGCACTATTCCCTGCCGGCTGTGATGATATGTCTCAACGGTGATGTGGGCAAGGGCTCATGCCGCAGTCACGGCGGCTTCAATCTTTATGAGGCGCTTTCCGCCTGCTCGGAGCATCTTATCAGCTTCGGCGGTCACGCGCTGGCGGCGGGTCTGAACATACGTAGCGACAAGCTGGATGATTTCCGCGCCGCTTTGGAAAAATACTATCAGGAAAACAGGCCGGACACCCTTCCGGAGGTCTGCTGTGACCTGCTTATCTGCGATCCCTCACTTCTCAGCCTTGACAATGTCCGCTCTCTGGACCTTCTGGAGCCCTACGGCAACAAAAATGCAAAGCCAGTGCTTTGTATTTCAGGGGCACGGGTGGAAAGTCTCAACGCCGTTGGCGGCGGGAGGCATCTGCGGATGAAGGTTTCGCTGGATGCAAACTATTTTGAGTGCATTTACTTTTCCCACACCGCAAAGGAGCTGGGCATCCGTGAGGGTGATCTGGTGGATCTGGCTTTCAGCCCCCAGATAAACACCTTCCGCGGCCATTCTTCCGTACAGCTTCTGCTCAGCGCCGTACGTCCTCACGACTGCCGCTTTATGTGCCGGGCTATTCTGGAAGGTGAAAGCGGGATAAACTACGCCGCAGCGTCCTATTGCCCCAGCCGGGCTGACTTCGTCAAGGTATGGCGCAGTCTGGGAAAGGACTTTCACACCGGATGCGATGCGGAGGAAATAATAAAACAGTGTCCGTCCAGAATGGATGCGGAAAAGTTCTGCATTTGTCTGATGGTGCTTCTGGAAACAGGGCTTCTCAAAAGCGAGGACGGAAAAATTTATTCGGCCCACATAGCCGAAATAGGCGGCAAGGCAGACCTTGACGCCACAATGCTTATACGCGAACTGAAAAAAGCAAGGAGGTGAGCCAATGAATGCGTGCACATACACTGTGCCGCCGGTTCTGGACCCGGATGTAATGTTCGATGAACTTGAAAAGAAAATAAAAGAGTCATGTCCGGGCTTTGACACCGGTCGCATCCGTGCTGCATACGACACTGCAAAGATGGCTCATTCCGGGCAGAACAGAAAAGACGGTTCGCCATATGTGACCCACTGTGTGGCCGCCGCCGAGATATGTGTGGACATGGGGCTTGAGGAGGACTCTGTCATATCCGCGCTTTTGCACGATGTAATAGAGGATACCAACATCACCCACACGGATATTGCACACCAGTTTGGCGTAGCTGTGGCAGATATCGTGGAGGGTGTCACAAAGCTGACCCGTGTTCAATACACCAGCAAGGAAGACGAGCAGATGGAAAATCTGCGAAAGATGCTTATGGCCATGGCCAAGGACATCCGTGTCATCCTCATAAAAATCGCAGACAGACTGCACAATATGCGCACAATGATGTTCCAGTCTCCGGAGAAGCAGCGTTCCAAATCTCTTGAGACCATGGAGATATACGCGCCTCTGGCTCACAGGCTGGGCATACAGAAGGTCAAGTGGGAGCTTGAGGATTTGTCCATGCAGTATCTGGATCCCACCGGCTACTGCGAGATAGTGCGCTCCCTTGAGGACAAGATGCCCATGCTGGAAAGCTTCATGGACTCCATGAAGGAAAGAATTCAGAGGCGGCTGGATCAGGAGGACATAAAGGCCACTGTTTTCTGCCGCATCAAGCATGTTTACAGCATCTATCGGAAGATGTACTCCCAGAACTTGAGTCTCAACGGTATTTTCGACCTTTGCGCCTTCCGCGTAATAGTGGATACCATTCCCGACTGCTACAATGTGCTGGGTGTTATCCACTACATGTTCAAGCCCGTTCCCGGGCGTTTCAAGGACTACATTTCCACGCCCAAGCCCAATATGTACCAGAGTGTACACACAACCGTCATCGGTTCTGAGGGCATACCCTTTGAAGTGCAGATACGCACCTGGGATATGCACCATACTGCCGAGTACGGCATTGCCGCACACTGGAAATACAAAATGGAGGATGGCGGCAGCGCAGTCCGGGCCGGGGACGAGGACAAGTTTGCATGGGTAAGAAGACTTCTGGAGAGCCAGCAGGACTCAGACGCCACGGACTTCTTCCACAATCTTAAAATAGACATGTTCTCCGACGAGGTTTTCGTATTCTCTCCCAAGGGAGATGTAATAAACCTGCCCGCCGGAGCTACCCCCATAGATTTTGCCTACAGCATACACTCAGACGTGGGCAACCATATGGTAGGCGCCACGGTAAACGGGCGCATAGTCAACTTCGACTATGCCCTGCAAAACGGCGACATTGTGGAGATACGCACCTCCAAGTCAGCCCCCGGCCCCAGCCGCGACTGGCTGAACATCGCCAAGAGCGGCTCTGCCCGCACCAAGATAAAGCAGTGGTACAAGAAGGAGCGCAGGGAGGACAATATCGTCCGGGGCCGCGCTATGCTGGAAAACGAGCTGAAACAGCACGGGCTTAATCTGGACGACTTTATGGATGAGGAATTTTTCCTCAACGTTATAAAGCGCTTCTCCTTTACCACAGCAAACGACATGTTCGCCGCCATAGGCTACGGCGGGCTTACATCCACCAGAGCCGCAAACAGGCTCAAGGATGAATATGCCAGAACGGCAAAGCCGGAGAGAAAATCCGCCATTGACAAGATGACGGAGGCCGCTGAACGCCGGGAGCAGAACGCTCAGAAACAGGGCAAGGCTGTACACGGTATTCTTGTGGAAGGGCTGAATAACTGCCTTGTCAAGTTCTCCCGCTGCTGCACTCCCGTACCCGGAGACGGTATTGTGGGCTTTATCACCCGCGGTCAGGGTGTCTCAATACACCGCTGCGACTGTGAAAACTACTTGAGCCACATGCAGCACGAGCAAAACGAGGGACGCTGGGTCAATGTAAGCTGGGCAAGCGAGATCACCGACAGCTATGTGACCACCATCATCATCCTTTCAAAGGACAGGACGGGTCTGGTAATGGATATTGCCACTGTACTCAACAGCGTCAACGCCAAGGTGCGCACCCTCTCTGCCAGAGATAACGGCAGCGGCAATGCCATCACCCATGTGACCCTTGAGGTGAAAAACGCCACTGAGCTTAAAAATATCATGGCTAAGATACGCAATATTCAGGGTGTATCCCAGGTAATAAGAAACGGAAAGTAAGGAAGAAGAAAATGAGAGCTGTATTGACAAGAGTGCGCTCAGCCTCCGTTGAGATAGGCGGGGAGATACACGGCGAGATACCTCAGGGTTTCCTTGTGCTGCTGGGCGTTCACGCCGAGGACACTGAAAAGGAAGCAATAAAAATCGCCGATAAGATATGCGGACTTCGCATCTTCGAAGATGCCGACGGGAAGATGAATGTCAACCCAGTAGATGCAGGTGCGGCAAATCTCCTTATCATAAGCCAGTTCACCCTCTTTGCCGACTGCAAGTCCCGCCGCCCCGGCTTTTCCAAGGCGGCAAGACCGGAAACTGCAATACCCCTTTACGAAAAAGTGATAGAGCTTTGCCGGGAAAAGGGCTTTACCGTGGCTACCGGCGAGTTCGGAGCAGAAATGCTCGTAAGCTCGGTGAACGACGGCCCGCTCACCATCATACTTGATACAAAGGAGCTGTGAGATGCTTATAAAGACACTTCCGGTTGGGCAGCTGGAGACCAACTGCTACATCGTAACAAATGAAGAGAGCCTTGAATGCGTGGTTGTTGACCCCGGTGACGAAAGCAACACCATTCTGGACTACATGGAGTCCAACAAGCTTGAATGCAAGGCCATATTTGTCACCCACGGACACTTTGACCATATCGGCGCACTCTCCGCCGTAGCCGAAGACACCGGTGCTCCCGTATATATGAACGACCGAGACACCAAGGTAAATGACAGCATACTCCGTCGCGGCGTGGAGCTGCCCGGTTCTGTGATAAGCTACGATGACGGCGATGTGATAGACTGCGCCGGAATGAGCTTTGAGATAATCGCCACCCCCGGACACACACCCGGCGGTGTCTGCATCAAGGTACAGGACGCACTTTTCACCGGAGACACGCTTTTCAGAGGCAGCTGCGGCAGAGTTGATCTGCCCGGCGGCGATATGGAGGAAGAGCTGCGCTCTTTGAAGAAGCTTTGCCTGCTTGAGGGCGATTTTGAGGTGTATCCCGGACACATGGATTCAAGCACTTTGCAAAGAGAGCGTTCCTTCAACTACTACTGCCGTGAGGCCATGAAAAATTTTTAAAAAATAGTTAAATTTGCAGGAACTTTATTTATAATTGTGCAGTCTTAAATTTAAGCTGCACCTTGGGTACTTATTATAATAGTAGAGAGGTGTAACCATGAACAAACCCAATCTAGTCATCCTTGCTGCCGGTATGGGCAGCCGCTTCGGCGGACTCAAGCAGATTACCCCCATTGACCCCTATGGACACGCAATCATCGATTTTTCCCTTTACGACGCATATCGTGCAGGTTTTCGCAAGGTCGTGTTTATCATTAAGCACGAGATAGAAAAAGACTTCAAGGAATTTATCGGCTACAGAGCAGAGAAATACTTTGAAGTCGAATACGTCTATCAGGATCTTGCAAATCTGCCCGAAGGCTACAGCGTTCCCGAAGGCCGGGTAAAGCCCTGGGGTACAGGCCACGCCACACTCAGCGCCATTGACGCTGTGGATGGCCCCTTCGCCGTTATCAACGCAGACGACTATTACGGCCCCAGCGCCTACGAGGCACTTTACAAGTTCCTCAGTGAGCTGGACTGTGACGATGAGCACGCCATGGTAGCCTACGAGCTGAGAAAGACCGTGACCGAAAACGGCTCTGTAGCCCGCGGCGTATGTCAGGTGGAAGACGGCTACCTCACCGATGTTGTAGAGCGTACCCGCATTGAAAAGCGCGGCGATGACGGCGCTTACACCGAGGACGGTGTCACCTTCTATCCCCTCTCCGGCGATACTCCCGTGTCCATGAACTGCTGGGGCTTCGGTCTTTCCATGATGCAGGAGCTGAAAAAGCGCTTCCCCGCATGGCTGGACGAAAATCTGAGGGTCAATCCCCTCAAGTGCGAGTACTTCCTGCCTTTTGTGGCAAATGCCCTTATAAAAGCAAACGAAGGCAAAATACGCATCCTCAATTGCAGTGAAACCTGGTACGGCGTTACCTACAAGGAAGATATGGAAAATGTCGTAAGCGCCATTGCACGCATGCGCGCCGAGGGCAAATATCCTGAAAAAATGATGGATTGATCAGAAAGGGAGAAAAGAAAATGAAAATACTGGTTACCGGCGGCGCCGGATACATAGGCAGCCACACCTGCGTGGAGCTTCTTGAAAAAGGCATGGAGGTCGTCTGCATAGATAACCTTGTTAACTCCAACTACAAGGCCATTGAAAGAGTGGAGCAGATCACCGGAAAGCACATCGAGTTCTATGAGGACGATGTACGCGACAGAAACAAGCTGGACAAGATATTCACTGACCACAAGATAGACTGCGTTATCCACTTTGCAGGTCTCAAGGCCGTGGGCGAGTCCGTGAGCATGCCCCTTGAGTACTATGACAATAACCTCAACTCCACCATCGTTCTCTGCCAGACCATGAAAGAGCACGGCGTGAAGGACATAGTTTTCTCCTCCTCCGCCACTGTTTATTCCGCAGACAACGAGGTTCCTCTTGCAGAAACCTCCAAGACCGGCATGTGCACCAACCCCTACGGCTGGACCAAGTACATGAACGAGCAGATACTCAGAGACACCGCCAACGCCGTGGATGACTGGACCGTTACCCTGCTCCGCTATTTCAACCCCATCGGCGCTCACTCCAGCGGCCTTATCGGCGAAGACCCCAGAGGCATTCCCAATAACCTGATGCCCTATATCTCCCAGGTGGCCATCGGCAGACGCGAAAAGCTCAGCGTATTCGGCAACGACTACAATACCCACGACGGCACCGGCGTGCGCGACTACATCCATGTGGTTGACCTGGCCCGCGGCCATGTGGCTGCTATCGAGTACATGGTCAAGCACAGAGGCGAGAGCGTATTCAATCTGGGCACCGGCACCGGCTACAGCGTACTGGATATGGTCAAGGCCTTCGAGAAGGTCAGCGGCAGACCCGTCCCCTATCAGATCGTTGACCGCCGCCCCGGCGACATCGGCACAGTGTACGCAAGCCCCGACAAGAGCGCACAGCTTCTGGGCTGGAAAGCACAGTACAATCTTGAGGATATGTGCCGCGATACCTGGGCATGGCAGTCCAAAAACCCCATGGGTTACGGCGAATAAGAGTCCGCTCCACGTTATGTAAACTGTTTACATAATTTTTTGAAACATTTTTGAAATTTTTTGTCTCTTTTTGAAAATTACCTCTTGCAATTTGTTTAATCTTGTTGTAATATTGTAACCGTATCGTCGGGGTATAGTTTAACTATACATTTTTACGATTTGTTACGTGGTAAATCACGTCATAATTAAGGAGCAAAGATATGAAAAAGAAGCTCATAAGTATTCTTCTTCTGGTTGTGATTTTCGCAACCGTGATGTCCACCGCAGCTTTTGCCGAGCCTGCCGTGGCAATATATACACTCAATGCCGGCGATACGGTTTCCAGCCTTTGTGCACGCCACGGTGTAAACTATGATGCCTACAAGGTGCTCATAATGGCATTGAACAGCGTCAGCAACGAATATGACTTTGCCAGAATGCCCGTAGGCAGCAAGATAGTCGTTCCTGTTTCTGCCAACGCCGCTTCCACCCTGTCCGGGCTCAGCTCCGCAGGTGTTACGGGTGCCGTCACCGGTGTGACCGGCACTGTCGGCAGCGCCAACGTGGGCGCCGCTACTACCACTAACAGCAACGCCGCAGTCGGCGATGCAAAGGACGTTGCTCTGGGCGACACCGTGAACTGCTATGTCATCTCCTACACCATCAAGTCCGGAGATACCGTTATCGGCATATACAAGACCCGCAACATCAATTACAAGACCTATTCCAACCTTATTCTCAAGCTCAACAAGCTCTCCAATGTGAATAATCTGCGCGTTGGACAGACCATTCTTCTGCCTGTTGACAAGATACTGCCCGGTGACAGCATTGCATACACCATTATGAATCACCCCATGAAGTCCGGTGAGACCGTATACGGAGTAATTACTTCCGGATACAAGATGGACTACAAGGCAAATGCTGAGCTTCTCAAGGCAATAAACAACAAGGACAATCTGGGTGCATTCAAGGTTGGTGAGATACTGCACGTAGCCATAAAGAGCTACATTGGCAACCCGGCAGCCTCCACGACCACCACAGCCACTGTACCCGCCACCAGCACCACAGTGACCACAGTACCCAGCAACAACACCTCCGTACTGCCCATAATTCCTTCCAACGGCATCACAGTAATAAGATAATGTATATTTTTCCTCTGCTGCGCCGAAAGCGCAGCTGTGGGATTTATAAATAAAGCGCGGCAATGCCGCAATCACTCAGTTAATAATTTCGACCCTGTCAGGGTCGGTTAGGGGGAGCAATAATATGAAAAAAAGGCTCATTAGTTTACTGCTGACACTGGTTATGCTGGTGTCTCTGTGCCCCGCACTTGCCACTACCGCATCTGCTGACGCACAGGTCACCACTGTTACCCTTAACAGCGGTGACACAGTCGTAAAACTGTGTCAGAACATCGGCGTGGACTACTACGCTCACAGAAATCTGATCATGTCCCTCAATGGTTTTACCAGTGAGGCACAGTTCAGCAAGATGGCTGTGGGTTCCAAGGTAGTGCTGCCTGTCTCCAATGCAGCAGCTGCATCTCTCAGCAGCAGCGGCGTAGGCGCAGCCACGACCACCACTACCACACCTGTGGCAAGTACCGTTGTCGGTACAACCGGCGCAATCACCGGTACTTCCACCTCCATTCCCACCGGTGACTATGCCAGCTACTATCTGGTAAGCTACACCATCCAGCCCGGTGAGACCATTTCCGGCATCTACAACAACTGGGGTCTGAGCTACAAGACCTATTCCAACCAGATCCTCAAGCTCAACAGACTGGCCAACTTCAATTCCATTCCTGCCGGAAAGACCCTCATTCTGCCCACCACCAACCCTGCTATTGCCGGTTCCAGCTACACCACCGTTATGGCTCACGTAATGCGCGCCGGTGACAGTGCCTACAACATCATCTGCACCAACTACGGTCTGAACTACAACAGCGTCCAGACTCAGGTACAGGCACTCAATAACAGAGAAAATCTGGGCAACTTCATGGTCGGTGAAGTGCTGTACATACCCGTGAACGGTCTGGTTTCCTCCAACACCACCGTCACTCCCGGTACCGGCTCCAGCTCTTCCTCTGCTATTATCAACGGCTCCGTTGCATACAACCTGGTTTCTCAGACTCCCGTAAACGGCAACTTCGCTCTCATTGTTGACGGCAATGCAGCAACTGCAGCAATCGCCGGCAAGACCGTTGAGATCGTCGCCACTCCCAACACCGGTTACGCAGTCTCTCAGATCAGTGTTACCAAGGTTGGCGATGCCAATACCGCCGTGGCCGTACAGGGCAACAAGTTCGTAATGCCCGCATACTCCGTCAGTGTAAGCGTCAGCTTCTCCCAGGCTATCGTCTCCGAGATCAAGGTTGATGCCGCCACCAACGGCGCAGTCAGCGCAATGGTCAACAGCGCAGTCGTCAGCTCTGCCACCGCAGGCAATGTGGTCACTGTGAAGACCATCCCCGCAACCGGCTTCATGCTCGACACCATCAGAGTCACCTACAACGATTACAGAGACACCGTGGCAGTTGAGAACGGCAAGTTCGTCATGCCCACCTTCCCCGTCACTGTAAGCGCCAGCTTCAAGGTTGACCCCAACTACGATCCCAGTGTTGGCCACAACATCTATGTTGATGCTGCCAATGCAAAGGTCGTCACCAAGATCGGTGATACCGAGGTCAAGACCGCAAAGGCCGGCGACAGAGTTACTCTCAATATCACTCCCGATGCAAACTACACCGTACAGAATCTGGCTGTCTACTACGACAACTTCAATAAGACTGTCGATGTGGAAAAGAATGCATTCACCATGCCTGACGGCCCCGTTACCATCGTTGCAACCGTCAAGCCCACTGCAAGCGCAGTGTTCGGCATTACCAAGGTTGTCACCAACGAAGGTAAGCTGAGCGTTACCGTCAACGGTCAGGAGGCAAGCTCCGCCAATGTTGGCGCCAAGGTTCAGATCACCGCTACCTCCAACAAGGCATACTTCAACTACATCCCCACCGTATTCAAGACCGGTGACACCGGCACCACCGTTCCCGTTGCAGCAGACGGCACCTTCACCATGCCCGACTTCCCCGTTTCCGTCAGCGTGAAGTTCTACATCTACCGCAACATCTATCTTGATGCCTCCAACGGCACCAACGGTTGGTTCAACGTTACCGCCGCCGCAAACGGCATGGCTGTCAGCAAAGCCGGTGCAGGCGTTCAGCTCAAAGTTACTGTATGGGGCTACAACCAGAGCACCCATGCTCCCGGCAACGTCATAGTCACCTATGCCGACGGCAGCGTACATAATCTGGACGGCGCAACCTTCATCATGCCTGACTGCGACATCAAGGTCAGAGTCAACTTCAACCCCGTTCAGTACATTACCGCTTACTCCGCCAAGACCTACAACGCCAATGGCAGCGGCCAGCACAGAGGCTACAACAGCTACACTGTCAATGGCACTTCTCTTGACGATAACGGCAACTACACCAAGACTATTGCAGCCGGCAGAGGCAACAACGTGATCGTCAACCCCGGTCCCGCTCTGGGTTACACCCTTGACCGCATCGAGTACCGCTACTATGACACCGCAGGCAAGGTACAGACCGGTAAGGTCAACTACGATGCCGCCGCAGGCAGATACCAGTTCCAGATGCCCACTCTCAAGTCCGGCACTTCCTTTGAGGTCTTCTGCTACTTCAAGCAGATCAAGAACTACAGCATCACTCTCAAGTATGATGCAGGTCTGGGCAGTGTCACCGCACTTTCCAGCATCGGTGTTGTCACATCCTCTGTTCCCAACGCCAAGATCACCCTGAAGTACGCTCCCAAGAGCGGCTACGTTGTGGACTTCGCCAACATCACCGTCAAGACCGCCAGCGGCAATGACGTGGCAATCAACAGAAACGACTACACCTTCTTCATGCCCTCTGAGAACGTTGTTGTCACCGTTCCCTTCAAGAGCGAGCTGAACAAGATCAAGGTCAGCCCCATCCCCTACTCCGACGATAACACCACCCACAAGGGTATGCTCAGCGTGCTTGTCAACGGCGCAAAGTACACCGAGGCTCAGCTCACCCACGAGCGCGCACTCCCCGATCTGGTCAAGGCAGGCGCACTTATCACTGTTATCAACGAGTCCAGCCACGGCTACATCCTTAACGCTGAAACTCCCATCACTGTTGTCACCTCTACCAGCAGCGTGCCTGTTGAGATGATCCAGAGAGATAAGTTCAGCTTCGTGATGCCCAATGCCGATGTTACCATCACCGCAAACTACGATGATGATATGTACAACATCGTGGCAGTCACTTCCGAGAACGGCAGCTTTACCGTTCCCAAGCAGGGCAACCACACCAAGGCACTTGATATCACCGACATCGTTCCCAAGCCCGGCTACGAAGTGGATGAAATTCTCGTCACCTACACCGACTTTACCGGTATTGAGCACAAGAAGGAGCCCATCTCCGCAAATGGCTTTATCCCTGCCGGTAATGGTATACCCAAGTCTGATGTGGTAATTGAGGTCACCTTCAAGGCTTCCCTCAACCCCATCTCCATCAATTACATCTACAACAGCACTCCCAATACCACTCTCAACTACGCAGTTGATCTCTACATGGATGGCCAGCTTGTCGAGGGTATCCAGAGAAATGCCGCTGAAAACACCGACCTTCTCCCCATCGACGAGGCAAAGGATCAGGGTCTGCTCACCGGCTCCACCGTTGTTATCAAGCGTCAGGAGCACAATCAGGACAGCAACTTCCAGATCAAGAACCTGTGGATCATGCACAACGGTAAGGCCATTCAGCCCGAGTACTCCAACAACCAGTACCACTTCACCGTTCCTTACGTTGACAGCAAGCTGCCCGCAGATCTGGTACTGAACGTAGAGTACGGCACTGAAAACGATCAGGGCTTCAGACTGGAAGCTGTCAATGCAGATGCAAACGACACCGCCTCCACCGCAGCCATCTATGTCAACGGCGCTCCTGCCACTATGGCACAGCCCTACGACAACATCAGGATCGAGTTCAATACTCCTGCAAACACCGAAGTCAGCAAGGTAGTGTTCAGCTACAAGAATTCCGACGGTGTTGAGGTATTCAGCAATGAGTATCCCGTCAATGGCAACATCTTTGAGATTGCAAAGGGCGCAGTCGATCACCCCATCACTACCCTGCCCAAGAGCAACATTGCATACGCCACCTACACCGTTTCCGCAGCGGCACACTCCGTAAGCTATGATGCAAGCAACGGCGGCTCCGCTCAGTTCTTCGTGGACGGCTCCGCAGTCGCCACAGGCGCTGAGGTTTCTGTCGGCAAGAACGTTACCGTTCAGATCGATGCAGTCGGCATGGCAGCCACTTCTGTGGAAGCCAAGTGCGGCGAGGCTCCTGTCAGCGTCACCGCTACTGCCGACGGCAAGTTCCAGTTCACCATGCCCGACGGCGACGTGGTTGTAAAGGCCAACTTCGTCAGCACCAGTTATGTTCTCAAGTCCGTCAACAGCAGTGACGGTACCGGCACTGTCAAGTACATGGTCGGTGAGACTGAGTACGCAGACGGCAGCAGCATCCCCGCAGGCTCCAATGTGAGCATTATCGCAATTCCCGATGCAGGCTCATACGTCAGCGGCGTTGACAGCAATGTCACCACCACCGAGGGTAAGTACAGTATCGTAATGCCCGGTGCAGACACTACAATCGCTATCAACTTCACCAAGGTCTCCAATGGTGTCAGCTATGATACTGCCCAGTGCAAGGTCACTGTTGATGGAGCAAATGTCAAGAATAACACTCCCGTTACCTATGGCAGCACAGTTGTTGTCACTCCCATAGTGGCCGAAGGTAAGCAGGTAAGCGCAGTTACCGTCAAGTGCGGTGAAACCGATGTTCCCGTCACCGTCAATGCAGACGGCACATGCAGCTTCTCCATGCCCCAGGGTGTCGCAAACATCACTGTGAGCTACACCAATGCCGCATTTGCCATCGCAGTGGAAAAGAGCGGTAACGGCACTGTAGGCTTCATGGTGAACGGCGCTCCCAACGATGGAAGCTCCATCCCCCACGGCACTGAGGTCACTGTGGTTGCTACTCCCGACGCTGGCAACAGCCTGACAGAGCTGCTTGTAAACGGTGTGGCGCGAGCAAGCGGTTATGCTTTCACTATGCCTGCAAACAATGTAGCTGTCAAAGCCACCTTCGCTCCCGCAAGCTACACCGTCAAGTTGGGTAGTTTTGCCGAAGGCTCTGCACAGCCTGTTTTCAGCATAAACGGTGATGCAGTTGCTACCATAGCCCTTGACTCCCCCATCAAGATCAGTGTCACCGGCGATTACACTCTTGAGAGCGTAGTTGCAAAGTACAAGGGACTTGACGGCAATGATGTCTCTGATGACATGACAGTTACCAAGTCTGACAGTGAAGATGGTGTATATCTCCTCAAGCTTAACAACGTTCCCCAGAACGGTGCTGAGATACTCTTGACTGTGGATTTCAGCAAGATCAAGGGCACTCATACAATCAATGTAATATCCGCCGAGTCTGAGGAAAATGCTGAAATCAAGTTCTTTGACTCAAGCGATGTCAACACCAGAAAGTCCATCGACAAGGCACTTGAAGGCAGCACAGTATACGGAGAACTCACTGTAAAGAAGTACAACATGACAGTTCAGAACAACAATATTACTTGGGACGGCGGCAATGAGTCCGCTCCCGTGGTTTTCCACAGAGTTGCTGACGAGAACACCGCAGTTTACAAGTTTGAGTTTACCATGCCTGCGGAGGACATTGATGTAAACTTTGGGCTGGTTTACGCCACAAAGATTTATATTGGCTATAATGATGGGCTTATTTCTGTATCCGGTAGTGATCAGGTCAATGGAATAATTGAAGCAACACTGCTTGATACCACAAATTATAGCAAAGTATTTGCTAAGTTTGTTGCATTAGATGGCTCAACTCAAGACATAGCTCTGAATAATATCGGTGGCACTTTCCAAATCAGTTTCTCTGCAATCCCTCTGCACAGTACCGCAAATAACGCTCGTAACCTGGTGAGTCTCTATCCCGTAGCATAATCAATTCAGCATCCTAACAAGTATCAAAGCCTCCCCTTCATGGGGAGGCTTTTTTACACCATTTTGTAAAATCACATCGTACGGACAAGTGCGCCCCCCTGATTGCATACATTTGTTTATCAGGGGGGATTTGCTATGAACCACAAAAAACTTGTTTACAATACATTTTTGCTCACCGCCACTTCCCTTCTCATGAGTTGCATAGGCATGGCCTTTCAGGTGTGGCTTGTGGGCAGGATAGGCTCGGCTGGAATCGGGCTATATCAGCTTACGCTGTCGGTTACAAACCTGATGGCCACCTTTGCCATATCCGGCATACGCTTTGCCGCCACGCGCCTTATATCCGAGGAGTTGGGGCAGGACAACAGCGCCGGTATAAAGGCCGCCATGGGCCGCTGCATGGCCTATGGGCTCTTTTTTGGCACGGCCTCGGCAGCGATCCTCTATTTTCTGGCTCAGCCCATAGGCTTTCTTTGGATAGGCGACGGGCGCACGGTGCGCTCGCTGCGGCTTTCTGCACTGAGTATGCCCTGTATTTCACTATGCTCCTGTATAAGCGGGTATTTTACCGCCTGCGGCAGGGTATGGAAGCCCAGCGTGGTGCATCTTGCCGAGCAGCTTGTTGGTATTGCACTGGTGGCGGTGTGTCTTTACTATGCCCCCCATGGGGATATTGAGGCAAGCTGCGCGGCTGTGACGCTGGGCAGACTGCTGGCGGACATTCTTTCTTTGCTGCTGATGCTTGCAGTATACGTTCACGACAGAAGGCTGCACTACGAAGAGAGTGGGAAAGGCATCAGGCTTACAGGGCGCATGCTTAAAATCGCGCTGCCGCTGGCGGTATCCGCCTACGCAAGAAGCGCCCTTTCCACCCTGCAGCATCTTCTTGTGCCCAAGGGGCTTAAAGAGGCAGGCTATTCAGCAAACGGGGCGCTTTCCGGCTATGGCACCATACAGGGCATGGTGCTGCCTGTAATCTTTTTTCCCTCATGTATCATGTCCGCTGTGGCGGAGCTTATCGTGCCGGAGCTGACTGAGGCGCAGGTGCGAAAGGACAGCGTGGAGATAAAAACCCTTACGAAAAAACTTATCCGCATGAGCATAAAATTTTCCCTTATAGTGTCGGTTTTTCTCTTTCTATTCTCGGATATGCTGGGACACGGCATATATAAAAGCGCGGAAGCCGGACATTACATCCGACTTCTCGCGCCGCTTGTACCGATAATGTACACTGATATGAGCCTTGACGGCTGTTTGAAAGGACTTGGGCAGCAGGTTTGGAGTATGGGGATAAATATAGTGGATGCGCTGAGTGGGCTTTTATTGGTGTGGTGGCTGCTGCCCAAGTACGCACTTATGGCCTACATAGGGATAATCTACTTTACAGAGCTGTTAAACTTCGTGCTCAGCTACGGGAGACTGAGAAAGGTGCTCAATTCTCCCCTGCTTCGCTTTTTGCCTGACGACGGCTGAGCATTTTCTTATCGCCCTTGTGGAGTATGGGAGAAATGCGCTTATAGAGAAGCATGGTCAGAGCAGAAACCACGATACCCTTGAGAAGATTGAAGGGCACCACCGCAAAGAGCACAAGCGTGCTCACATCTGTGATGGAGGCATTGACCTTGGTGCCCATGGCGATGATAGCGTCAAGGGGCATACCGTAGAGAGCGGCGAACTTGGGCAGCAGGTAGATTGCGTTGAAGAAGCTGCCGAATATGGTCATGACAAGAGTACCTACGGCCATGCCGATGAGTGCGGAGCGCTTGCCGGGCTTGGTGTGATAGATGATGCTGGCGGGCAGCACCAGAGAGCAGCCTACAAAGAAGTTTGCAAAGTCACCCACAAAGGCGGTGCTGGTGCCCTTGAGCAGAAGCTTCACCATGATTTTCACAAACTCAGCCGCGACGCCCGCCACAGGCCCCAGATAGAAGGTGCAGATGAGGATGGGCAGTTCGCTCAGATCCAGCTCATAAAAGCTGGGTGCGAAGAAAAGAGGGATCTCAAGGAGCATGAGAACGCCGGCCATACATGCAAAGATGGCGGTATAGCTTATGTAATGGGTGCTGGAAAGGGGTTTCCTGTCCTTGCAGAGTAATCTTTCGCAGAGAGCTGCAACGATGATGAGCGCGGCAAAGATAGCCACACAGGTGAGTACAAAGCTGAGGTTTTCCATAGTTTTTTCTCCTTTTCATTTTGCCGTTTTCTTTTCCTCAGGCAAAACAAAATGCCTGAAGATACAACAATCTTCAGGCAAAAAATACGCAAAAAAGCATCTTCTTCCATCCAGACTTTACTGTCGGTCCCGGAGTTACACCGGGTCATGCTGCCATGCAGCTCGCGGACTTTACCGCCGGTCGGGAATTGCGCCGAGCGCTCACCCTACCCTGAAGATGTATTTATTGTAGCACAGCATTTTATTTTTGACAAGAGCCAATTATAAGCTTATACTGAGTTCAGATCTGAAAGGTGGTGTGCCCTGATATGCGTGAAATAAGCTGCTCCTTTACGGGGCACAGGCCCACAAAGCTGCCCTGGGGCGCCAATGAAAATGACAGCCGCTGCCTCGCGCTGAAAATGGAGCTGGCCGCAAGGCTTGAGGGCATATATGAAGCGGGATACAGGCATTTCATCTGCGGTATGGCCATAGGCTGCGATATGTTCTTTGCAGAGGCCGTTCTTGAAATGCAAAAACTGCATCCGGATGTGACGCTGGAGGCCGCCATTCCCTGCGGCACTCAGCCGGACAGATGGACAAGAGCCCAGAGGGAACGGTATAACCGGCTCCTTGACCGATGCAGCAAGGTGAATGTTTTGCAGATTAATTATTCCCCCGACTGCATGATGCAGCGAAACCAGTACATGGTGGACAATTCATCCTTGCTTCTGGCCTGCTTTGACGGCAGACCCGGCGGCACCATGAGCACCATTCTCTACGCACAAAGACAGGGGCTCAACGTGATAACGATAGATATATAAAAAGAGCTGTTGCGGTGAACAGCTCTTTATTTTATTTAAGAAGAAATGCTTCCAGCTCCTGCATGGTGTCTACAATGAAGTCGGCACCGGCGTCCTCAAGCTCGTTTTCAGCGGCGTAGCCGTAGCGCACGCCCACGGCCACTATCCCCGCCTGATGGGCGCCGTGTATATCGTACTTGGTGTCACCTACAAGGATGGTGTTCTCTCTGTCAGCGCCGAGTGTATCTATTGCCATTTCCACAAGCTTTTGCTTACTCAGGTTCTGGCTGAGGGTACTGCCATAAATAACATCAAAAAGATTTATCATACCCTCACGCTCAAGGAGCATCTCAGCCATTTCCTGGGGCTTCATGGTGGTGATGGCTGTCCTTATCCCCTGCTCTCTCAGCTTCAAAAGAAGCTCTCTCATGCCATCAAAAAGCCGGCACTCCAGAAGCCCGATGGGTCTGTAGCGTTCCCTGTAGTCATCCACCAGCTGATGGGCCTGCTCCTCTGTGACATTGTAGACTTCAATGAACTTGTCCACAAGAGGAGGCCCGGCAAAGCAGCGAAGCTCATTGAGCTCAGAAGCTATGCCGTGCTTTGCAAGGGCATACTGAACGGATTTCGTTATACCCTCCACAGTGTCGTACACTGTACCGTCAAAGTCAAAAAGAACATATTTGTACATAAGCGCTCTCCTATGATATTTCTCTTTCTGCGGACAATAATATGATATATGGCCTGCTATGTCAATAAAGGGAATTTACGCATAGTATGTAAAAAAACATAGGAGGGAAACAATGGCTACATCATATTTTCTGGGGGCTAATTCAAGAGACGGTTTTTTCTCCCTTTACGGTGAGTTCTGCCGTGGTCAGGGAGATTTCATGCATATTATAAAAGGTGGGCCGGGTACCGGCAAATCCAGTTTCATGCGGAAAATTGCCCGCGCTGCGGAAGAAAAAGGCATGGACGTAGAATATGTCCTTTGTTCCGGAGATCCGGACTCTCTGGACGGGATATATATACCCAGCCTTAAGACCGGCTGGGTGGACGGCACCGCTCCTCACATACTGGAGCCCAAAAAATTCGGCATCGACTCAGATTATGTTAACTTAGGTGTATTCTGCACGACTCCACTTGTTGAACTCGACTCAGATTATGTAAACTTAATCTATGAGCTGTACAGGGAGAAGTACAACTGTGCCTATGACTGCCTCAAGTCTGCCTCCCTGCTGCGGAGAAGGGCTGTGCCGCCGGTGTTTACCGAAGAGCATATGAAGCTTTTCCGCTGGGAAATCCGGGACATACTGAAAGCAAAAGCTTCACAGCCGTCCACTTCCGCCCATGTAAAAAAGCGCTTTTACCACGCAGTCTGCTGCAAGGGCGAGCTTTATCTGAGCGAAAGCGTATATTCGTTATGTAAACAAATTTATGCGCTGTCCGGTGAATTTGACGGGGCGCAGAGCGTGCTGCGAATTGCGGCGGAAGAGGCTATGGGCTGTGCAGAGGAAGTGATTCTCTCCTATGATCCCAGAGACACGGAAAAGCTGGATGCCGTATTGATTCCGGAGCTGTCGCTGGCCTTTGTTGACAGTGGGTGGAGCGCAGACGAAGAGGCGGAGATTTTTCTGGATGCCGTGCTGCCTAAGGAAAAAATACGTCAGCTGCGCCCCCAGCTTCGGGAGATGCGTCGGCTTGAGGATAGAATAATGGGGATCGCCTGCGGTTTTCTTGCACAGGCAAAGGATCTGCACGACGAGCTTGAGCAGGTATACAAGGCGGCTATGGATTTCAAGGCCATGGATGAGTTCACAGAGGATTATATCAAGGCTCATATATAAAAAAAGACCGGATAACCGGTCTTTTTTTCACAGTATAGATGTAATGAATGCAGCCACGGGGAAATAGACTATGGGCATGAAGATGGCGGGCAGCATGTCCCCTACCTTCACGCGCTCTTCCCGCAGACCCAACAGATTTATGGACATTCCCATGAATATGGGGCCGCCTACGGCAGACATCTCAGTTATGACCTCGGCGGTGAGGAAAGGTTCTGCCACGCCTGCAAGCAGGGTGATGGCGCCCTGAAAGATGAGAGTCGGAATAAAGGAAAAAATCACACCGGGGCCAAGCGCGGCAGAAAAGGCAATGGCGCTTGTAAAGTCCATAATGCTCTTGGTGAAGAGTATACCGTACTCCTTATTTAGACCGGCCTTTATAGAGCCAAGGATCGCCATCGTGCCCACACAGAACAAAAGCGTGGACGTGACAAAGGCATCCCCGAAGCGCCCTCTCACCAGCTTGCTGCCGGAAAGCTTGTTTTTAAGCACTTCGCCGGAGTTATTTATCCTGTCATCCAGCTTCAGCATTGTTCCCACGACCGTGCCGAGAACAATGCAGATGACCACTATGAGCACGTTGCTGGTGCCGACCGCGCCCTGAATACCGATGATGAAGGTGATAAGGGCCATGACGGTCATAATATTGTCCGTGTACTTCTGGCTGATCTTATTGCCGAAAACGCTGCCTATAAGGCCGCCGGCGATTATGGCTATACAGTTTACTATAGTTGCTATCATATCTGTCTCTCCAAAAATAAAATAGACGCGGGAAAACAGTTTCCCGCGTCTGCTTATCCGGCTTTAAAGCTCGGCAATAGCCTCGCACTCAATAAGCACGTCTTTGGGAAGTCTGGCAACCTCAACACATGAGCGTGCGGGATAGGGCTGGGTAAAATATTTGCCGTATACTGCGTTTATAGCGGCAAAATCGTCCATATTCTTGATGAAAACTGTGGTCTTGACCACTTTGGAAATGCTGCTTCCTGCACTCTCCAGAAGATTTGCAATGTTTTTGAACACCTGCTCAGCCTGAGCCTCCACGCCTTCAGCAATAAGGCCGGTAGCGGGGTCAACAGGAATCTGGCCGGAGGTATACACAAGGCTGCCCACTATCTGTGCCTGAGAATAAGGGCCGATAGCGGCGGGAGCTTTATCTGTGGAAACGGTTTTCATGGTAAGCTTCTCCTATCTGAAATTTTGTGAAAATTATATTCCCCTCATCCACGATTGTCAATAGAGCCGCGAACTATCCTGAGCCCTTTGAGATACTCTTTTTGCTCCGGGCTGATACGATAGCTCTCCCGGGCCTTCTGAATGGTTTTGTTATGTACCCACGCTGAGAGCCGGTACTCCTCAATATAGCATATTACATCATTCCAGCGCTTTGCAAGAGCCGTGGCAAAATACCAGGCAAGCATCATATTGACATAGTATTCATCGCTTTTTATCCCGGCGACCAGAGCCGGATACTCAGGTTGAAAAAGCTCGTCCAAAAAATATGTCATGAGCATTTCAACCGCAAAACGCAGTGTATATACATGGCTTGAGTGAATACAGCGCCGGATAAACAATATAAGCTCCTGCGGGCATTTTTTCAGGCGTACAGGACGCAGGCAATCACACACAGCCCAGTTATCCACATAGGGTAAAAAAGCCTCAAGAGCGTCAAATATACGCTCAGGCGACCTCATGCCATTGATTATAATGGCATGAAGCATGTTCTCCTCATGATAGTAATGCGGAAGAGTATTTATAAAAACAGCCTTTTCCTCTTCACTCATTTCCTTTGCCAATGCACGCAGTCGGGGACTTGAAACACCAAGAATACGCTCAGGCTCTGCATCCGGGATAAGACCGGCGCTGAATCTGGCATATCTGGCATCGGCCAGCACAAAAAGTCTTTCAACAAGAGTTTTGTTCATATTTATGTAAACCTTATTATGTATATTCAAGTTAACAAAACCGGAGATGTAAAATACATCTCCGGTCATTTGTGAAGATAAGGGATCAGCAGATCAAATCAGCCCTTGACGGCATCCTTGAACTCTTTGCCTGCTTTGAATACGGGGACAGTGGCAGCAGCGATCTGAATAGCCTCGCCGGTCTGGGGGTTGAGGCCGGTTCTTGCAGCGCGGGTTTTGCTCTCAAAAGTGCCAAAGCCAACAAACTGCACCTTCTCGCCGGCTGCAACAGCAGCAACGATAGAGTCCAGAGCGCAGCCCAGAGCTGCGGCAGCCTGCTTCTGAGAAAGGCCGACCTCCTCGGCAATCTTCTTAACCAAATCCTGTTTCTTCATAAAAATACTCCTTTCAATTTCACTTAACTGACATAGGATGTGCTCATTATAGCACAGTATCAGATTATATTCAACATAAACCGTTTAATTAACGTAAATATATGCATTTTTCATCACTTTATGCCTCTCTTTTCCTTTTTCAAAAACAATTTGCAAAAAATTTATTAATGTGTATAATAATTTAAAAGCATTATTTTCCGCAAAGCATTGATAATACAGGCTTTTTTAAAAATTTTTTGTCTATTTTCAGGTAATGGCGGTGAAAATCCAATGGAAAAACATCTGTTTCTCACCGGGCTATCAGGCTGCGGCAAGACGACCATGATCAGAAATGCGCTGGGGGACAGGATTGCCTTTGCAGGCGGTTTCGTCACCGAAAGAATACGCGACGGACAGGGTAATCTTCTGGGTTATGACCTTTTCCCGGCCGCCGCAGCTGCCGGAATTGCAGGCTTTGAGGGCCGCCGTTTTCTGGACTACAGCTGCTCTCCTCCTCACAGTGATAATGAAATTTTCAGAAATGATGCCGTGAGGCTTCTTGAAGAGGCTCAGATGTACCCTTTCATCATGCTGGATGAATTTGGCGGATACGAGCTTATTATTCCGCAGTTTCGTGAGGCATTGCTTGATGTGCTCAACTGCGATGTACCCTGCATCGGTGTTTTGAAGGGCGCACCCAACGCCGCACAGCTTCAGAAGAGGCTTGGTCTGGGTGAACGCTACAGTGCATACAGAGACGCGCTGGAGGCTGCACTGAGGCGCGACAGTGATACCAAGATCCTTGACGTACGCGGCTGGGATGATAAAAAAGCACTCCACACCGTGGCTCAATGGTGCAGGGAATATGCCTTATGAAATATGACAATATCTCCCCTGCCCTGTTCCTGCGCCGGCCTAACCGCTTTATCGCCCATATTCTCCACGAGGGCGAGGAAAAGATATCCCATGTGAAAAACACCGGGCGGTGCAGAGAGCTTCTTATACCAGGGGCCAATGTTCTTGTGCAGAGGGCGGCAAAGCCCGAAAGAAAGACGGAGTTTGACCTTATAAGCGTATACAAGGGCGAAAGGCTCATAAATATGGACTCCGCCGCGCCAAATGTGGTTTTTGGAGAATTTCTGGGCGCCGGAGGGCTGGGAGCTGTGCCGGAGATTATCAGGCCGGAGTGCACACACGCAGACTCCAGATTTGATTTTTATTTTGAAATGGGCGGAAAAGCCGCATTCGCGGAAGTAAAAGGCGTAACACTGGAGGATGACAACATAGCACGTTTTCCCGATGCGCCCACTGAAAGAGGTCTGAAGCACCTGAGAGGACTTATCACCTGCGCAGAAGAAGGATTTGACGCCTATGCTGTGTTTGTGGTACAAATGAAGGGTATAAAATACTTTGAACCAAATTGGGAAACTCACAGGGACTTCGGGCTGACATTGCGCCAGGCAGAAAAGGCAGGAGTGAAAATACTTGTTTATGACTGCCTTGCGGAAAAGGACAGCCTGAAAATAGACGCTCCCATCCCGTACATACTTTGATTTTTACGGAGGACAATATGCATAAAACCGAAGATATGCTCCATCCTCATACCCATGGACAGGAAGAACACGAACATATGCACAGTCATGAGCATAGCCACAGCCACACTCAGACCAAGGCAGTCATAAACCGTCTCTCCCGGGCAATAGGTCATCTGGAGTCGGTCAAGCGTATGGTGGAGGGCGGCAGGGACTGCACCGAGGTCCTTGTACAGCTGGCAGCAGTGCGCTCCGCCCTGAACAGTACAGCTAAGGTTATACTGAAAGACCATCTGGAGCACTGCATCACGGACGCAGGCAGCAATGAAGCTGAGCAAATTCAGGCCCTGAATGAGGCCATAGACAAGTTCATGTCATAAAAATACAAGACCCGTATTCCGGGCCTTGTATTTTTATGTTAACTATATTATTGTTTATCGCATTATTTAAACTAGATTATTTAGACTATTTTATAGTTAATTATATTATGTATATATAAAAGTCCCTAAAATTGTCTTGAGCGCCGTCCGCCATTTTGGACCGCGCTCAAGTAATATATTATTTTTGCACCGCACCCTGATCATGGGGACAACAGCGTAGGCTTATCCCCGGATATTTCCGGGGCATCACTGCCGCCCGGATACGGTACAAGGCTTACATGATCCCGTAAGCTTTTGTATGAGTATAATATATCGCGAAAAAATTAGTATTTCCTGAAAAAACTGTGAAATAATTGTAAATAGCCCCGGTGTTTTGTACACCGGGGCTGAATCTGTATATCTATTGATTTACTTGCTGCTCTTGGAGGCTGCTATGACCAGAGAGGACAGGGCGATAAGAGCAATTGCGTTGGGCAGAACCATCAGCTGGTTGAACATATCAGTCAGCTCCCAGACAAGGTCGTTGGACAGGCAGGAACCAAGGAATATGAACACAAGAGCGATGACAGAGTACACGGGAACGGCCTTCTTGCCGAAGAGATATTCCACGTTGACCTTGCCGAAGTAGTTCCAGCTGAGAACAGTGGAGAAAGCAAAGAAGAACAGGCAAACTGCAACAAAGATGGGGCCGATGGCTTCGCCGAAGCTCATGGAGAAGGCAAGCTGAACCATGTTGGACTTGGAAATGCCTTCTGCTGCACCGGCAGCTGCGGTGGCGGAGAGAGGACCGTTATTGGCATAAAGAGTGGTGATGACGATAAGTGCAGTCATGGTGAGGACAACGAAGGTGTCGAAGAAGAGGCCGATCATGGCCACAACGCCCTGATCGTGAGGCTTCTTCACATCCGCAAGGGCGTGGGCGTGGGGAGTAGAACCCATACCGGCCTCATTGGAGAACAATCCGCGCTTTGCACCCTGGCTGATAGCGGTCTTGAGAGCGTAGCCGATGCCGCCGCCGATGATGGCGTTGGGCATGAAGGCGTACTTGAAGATCATGCCGATAGCTTCGGGGAGATTCTTGATGTTGATGATAATGAGGATAAGACCGCCCACAATGTAAAGAACAGCCATGATGGGGACTATCTTCTCGGTGACGGAGGCAATGCGCTTTATACCGCCAAGGAAGATAAGAGCGGCGATTGCAGTGAGCACAAGACCCACGACCCAGGGAGCAACGCCGGTGGCGTTGGAGACGGTCTCGCCGATAGAGTTGGACTGGACCATGCTGCCCATGAAGCCAAGAGCCAGAATAGTGGCAATACCGAAGAAGCCGGCCAGGAAATTACCGAAGCCGTTGGGGAAGGCGCGCTTGATGTAGTAAACAGGGCCGCCGTGGACAGTGCCGTCCTTATCGACCTGCTTGGTCTCCTGAGCCAGAACTGCTTCAGCATATATGGTTGCCATGCCAAAGAAGGCAATTATCCACATCCAGAAGATAGCGCCGGGGCCGCCGATAAGGATAGCACCGGATGCACCGATGATGTTGCCGGTACCGACCTGAGCTGCAACCGCGGTGGTCAGAGCCTGGAAGGAACTGAGACCGCTCTTGCTGTCGCCGCCGAAAAGCTTGATGTTGCTGAAAACACTGTTCCAGCCTTCCTTGAAGCAACGCAGCTGAACGCACTTGGTCTTGATTGTGAAATAAAGACCTGTACCTATCAGAAGGATGATAAGTATGTAGTCGGAAAGATACATGTTGATTTTCTGAACGATGCTGAGCAATGACATTGGGTTGACCCTCCTAAAAAATAAAAAAGTTGCCGACAAAACAGCAACTCTGGATGAAATACAGACATAACATTGTCTGAATTTCAGCTCTGTCCTTTGGCCTGAGAGATTCGGTCACATGACCTTGCACCTTCGGCACTCAAAATTGAGATTCTCCAGAGTTTCCTCCACCAGCAGTCTTCAAATGAATTCTGCAAAGCTTCAACGGATTATTTTGTTGTGGCTGAATTATAGCATAGCTCTTTAGCGAATGCAAGTGTGCCGCAACTTTTCAGCATCTTGTCAGACTATGGGATTAATTGTCAGCTCTTTTACGGTATTTTTGCACACTAATTACAAAAGCGCCCTGCCGAACAGTACGGCAGAGCGCTTTTTCTCAGTCCTTATACACGTCGTTTGTGTCCATGAGCACGATTTCAAATTCCAGTATCTCTCCGTCGCGCCAGACCTCAAATATCATTATATCGCCCACTTCAAGGGTGTTTTTTATCTTGTTTATCTGCTCGGCGGATTCGGCAGGCTCAAAGTTGACCTTGGTTATGATATCCCCTGCCTTCATGCCCTGCCGCGCTGCATCAGAGTTTTCGCGCACCTCGCTTACATAGAGCCCTTCCGGCAGCTCATAATGCTCACGGACATCACCGGGGATACCGCCGATGACTATGCCCAGGGAGGGTCTGCCCCGTACCTCGCCGTAGCTGACAAGGGAATTGACCACTGTTTTCACCGTGGAGGAGGGAATGGCGAAGCCCATGCCTTCAATGCTTGAGTAGGCGGAGCTCATCTTCATGTTGGTGATGCCCACTACCTGACCGTACATATTGAACAGCGCACCGCCGGAGTTACCCTCGTTGAGTGCAGTATTGGTCTGCAAAAGGGTCATGCTGTAGCCATTCATGTTTATGCCGCGTTCAATGGCAGAGATTATGCCGTTTGTGAGAGTGGAGCGGAAGCTTTCGCCCAGAGGATTGCCTATGGCGGCCACACTGTCACCCACCTGAAGCGCGGAGCTTGCACCGAACACGGCAGGCTTAAGCCCCTCCGCATCTATTTTCAGCACCGCAAGATCGCTGGTGGTGTCAGCTCCCACAAGAAGCGCTTCATACTCAGTATCATCGGAGAGTTTGACAGTGGCGCTGTCACAGTCTGATATGATGTGGGCATTGGTCAGAATGAGGCCATCCTCGCTGAGCACCACACCCGTACCCCAGAAATATCCGTCCTCCCCGTCCACATAGCCGTATATCGCGGTTATGGATTGCTCACACTGGTCGTAGAGCTGCTGAAGGCTCAGAAGCTTGTCGCTGCTGTGCTCCAGACTGAGCTGAAAATCCAGCTTTTCCTCAAGCTTTTCAATATTGCTTTCTGTTATGGGGCTTTCAACCGGCTCATAGTAACCGTCGAAGAAATCCTCCCAGTTTTCAGGAAGCTCCTCGGAAGGAGTATCAACACCCCATGAGAAGCTAAAATAGTTTTGTCTGGGAGTGGCAAAGGCCAGAGACGTACCCACAATAAGAGCAATCATCACCACTACAAGCCCGATTGCCCGCGCCCGTGTCCAGCCTTTTTTGCTGCGGGAATGGGCTTTTTTTGCCGGAAGAAGCTTGCTGTTCCCGCTCCCCTGCTGCGGTTCATACCAGCCTTGTGTTTCATACCAGTTATTCTCACTCATATACTCTATCCTCTAAATAATAAGTCAGGCCAGCGGCAGAGTGAATACAAATTCGGTCGTGCCGTTTTCACTGCGTACCGCAATGTCCTCATCGTGGCTGTTTATTATGGTCTTTACCAGATACAGGCCAAGCCCCACGCCTGTTTTGTCCATGCTGCGGGATCTGTCAGACTTATGGAAGCGGTCAAAGATAAAGGGCAGGTCATCCTCCGGGATCACCTCACCGCAGTTTTTTACCGACACGTAGGCCTTGCCATTGTCCTTATAAAGCCTCAGAGTAATGCAGCTTCCGTTCCGGGAGAATTTGACCGCATTATCCAGCAGATTATATATTACCTGAGTTATGGCATCTTTATCCGCCATGACCATCATGTGATTTTCAGGCAGCTGCGGGTCCACGTCCAGATTTTTGTCATTGGCCCTGCTTTCAAAGCTCAGAAGTATCTGCAAAACAAGCTCCGTCAGGTCAAAGGCGCTGCGTCTGCCCGGCTCGGCTATCTTGGCTTTCATCTGGGAGATATCCAGCATATCCCGCACAAGTCTGGAAAGCCGCCTGGTCTCATCCCTTATGGAACGAAGATATTTTCCCGCCTCCTCGGAGGGGATGGTCCCGTCCAGTATACCGTCGGCAAAGCCGGAGATGGTGGTCATGGGAGTGCGCAGCTCATGGGATACATTGGCAAAAAACTCACTTCTTCTGGCCTCGGATTTTTCCAGAGAGTCAGCCATTTTATTGAAGGAGTCAATCAGGGCGCCCATTTCGTCGCCGGGGTCTTCCATCTGCTTTACGCGCACGGAAAAATCGCCCCTTGCAAACTTCCTTGATGCCTCGGCTATCTCATCCAGAGGCCGGGCCATGCGCTTTGAATAGACAAGCGCTATGGCAAGAGCCATGAAGAACACAAGAAAAGTGATAAGCGCCGCCATGCTCAAAAAGGCAGACCAGGCACCCAGCATATTTTCCACATTGTTCGTCACAAAGACATAGCCGATGTTGCTCTGGCTGGAATAGTCCAGTATGGGCAGCGCCACTGTGTACCGGCTGTCCGGGTACATACTGGGAAAACTGCTCATCTGGTTGATATAGCCGGTGCTCTCAATCTGCGCTATGGTTTCCTCGGGAACTTTCATTCCCAGATGGCGGCAGACCGGCGCCCTGTCAGAGCAGTTGGTCACATGGCCTGCGGAATTGGTGATAAAAATATGGTTCCCGGTAGCATTTGAGATGGAGCTGAGCGACATGCTCAGGGCAAAGCTGCTCAGATCGTCACCGGCAGAAATTGCGGAGGCAGCACGGGAGACTTCCTTGGCGCTGGCTTCCATATCACTGCGGTACTCGGAAATAATATAGTTTCGCCCGATAAAGACGAAGCTGAATGCTATGAGCAGAAAACATACGGAAACCATCGTGGCCGTAGCCGCGAAATTTCTCAGATAAATGCTTTTCATCCGCTCTTACTCGGCAACTTCAAACTTGTAGCCCACGCCCCACACGGTTTTCAGACTCCATTTTTCACTGATACCCTCCAGCTTTTCGCGCAGACGCTTGATGTGCACGTCAACTGTGCGGGAGTCACCGAAATAATCAAAGCCCCAAACCTCGTCAAGGAGCTGGTTTCTGGTGAATACGCGGTTGGGAGATGAGGCCAGATGATAGAGAAGTTCCATCTCCTTGGGCGGAGTATCCACCTTCTTGCCGTCCACCACCAGCTCATAGGAGTCCAGGTTGATTGTGAGCTTATCAAAGCTGAGCTTCTTATCCACGGGAGCGTCCGCATCGGTGCGGCGCATAACCGCGTGCACCCTGGCTATAAGCTCCTTGATATCAAAGGGCTTTGTCACATAGTCATCCGCTCCCATTTCAAGACCGTTTATTTTATCGCTGGTATCACCCTTGGCGGTGAGCATGATAATGGGTACGGAGGATTTCTCCCTTATTTCGCGGCAGATCTGCCAGCCGTCCTTCACGGGCAGCATAATATCCAGAAGCACCACATCCGGCTGAAAAAGATCAAAGCTGGATTTGGCCTTGCCGCCATCGGGTGAAATCATTATCTCAAAACCGTCCTTGCTCAGATAAAGGCGCAGAAGTTCGGCTATATTGCTGTCGTCCTCTACGATAAGAGCGCGTTTACTCATTGGTATACCCTCCTGTTATTTTGGTCAATTTTCTTAATATTATATTATACAAAGCACCTTTCAACAATGGTTAAAAAAATGTAAAAGCATGGAAATTATTTTTGGCATAAAAAAATGACGGGTTACTCCCGTCATTTTTTATCTCTATTGAAGCCAATACGGTACTTTTTGGTCTTTGCTGCATGAAAATCCGGCTCCTCGCCATGCACGACACGCTCAATATTCGTACTATGCCGTGCAACCACAATCAGCATACCGAAGATTGCCAGCAGCAGCCGGGGCGTGGATACGTGAAAGAAAATAGCCGCCACGCTGATGGAAAGCGCCGCCAGTACAGAACCTACAGACACCTTTCGGCTGAGCACTGCGCCCAGTGCGAAAGCCACAACAACTGTTACAAAAACGCGCCAGTCCACCGCGAGTGCGAGAACTGCGCCCACAGAAACACCCTTGCCGCCCTTGAAACCATAGAAAACAGGAAAACAGTGGCCCAGAAGGCAGAAAATACCGCCTACAAAAATCCCCCACTCTCCCAGAAGCCAGACCGCAAGAAAAATCGCCGCGGCAGCCTTGAGCGCATCGCACAAAAGCGTTACAAGGCCAAAGCTCATTCCATAGACTCTGGCCATATTGGTGGCGCCGGCATTGCCGCTGCCCTGCTTGCGCACGTCCCTGCCCAGAAGATGCCTCGACAGGAAAATGGCCGGATTGAAGGAGCCTATTATATACGCCGCAACCGCGGAAATTGAATACGAAAGAAAGTGCATGTTAATTACCCACAGACACTACAAATTTTGGATGTTTCAGATATTAGCCCATTTGGTATTATTTTTCAATCGAAAAGCAGCCGTGTTTACACAAGTTTAACATTTGAAGAGGCAAGTTCAGCACAAAATCAGGCCTGCTTGGGGCCTGATTTTGGTTTACATAATTTTAAACATATTCCATGGCCATCTGTCCGGCGGGGCAAGAGTGAAACGCATCCTTTCGCCCCTTACAGGGTGAGTGAAGCTGATGCTTTCAGACCAGAGGGCGATTTCGCAGTTATCCTCAAGGAGGCTGTATTTTCTGTCGCCTATAAGCGGAAAGGCGTGGTGAGAGAACTGGCAGCGTATCTGATGGGTACGTCCGGTTATGAGGTGTACACGCACAAGGCTGCACCCTTCCTTCCGGTCGAGGGTATCAAACTTAAGCTGTGCCCGCTGCACACCCTTGCCCGGCGTATCGGTAACATAGCTTTTGCGCTCTGCCTTGTCTCTTATCATAAGGTCATCGAAAAAGCCTTCCTTTTCCGTGCTTCCATGCACTGCCGCCAGATATTTTTTGTCAAAGTCCCCATCCCGTATCTGTCGGGAAAGCTCAGAGGCGACACTCTGCGACCTTGCCAGCAGCATCAGCCCGCTGACCACCCTGTCCAGCCTGTGCACCGTGCGTACATCCGCATCTTCGTCGCCCAGCTGAGCACGCACAAGATCAGGCATGCCGCCTGGCTCATCGGTGGAGAGCACGCGGGGAGGCTTTACTGCAACTATTATGCTATCATCCATATATTCTATCTGCATAATATCCTCCGCTGATAAAAACACCCCAGCTCAAAAGCTGGGGTGTAAATTCTTGTGTTGCGCTATCAGCCGATCAGGTCCTTGCTCTGCTTGCGCTTGGGTACCAGTGCGATTGCACCTGCCAGAGACAGGGTCAGAAGCACCATCCATGCGCCCAGATTTGCATCGTCACCGGTTGCAGGTGCGTAGTTGGCGGTAACTATGCGGAAGCTGGCGTTCTGATTGTAGCCGTTCTGAGTGACCAGTCTCATGCTGTAAGTACCGTAACCCAGCTTGTTGAGGAAGTCGGACTTGAGAGTGAGGCCGGTGCCGTTATTGGTGAGGACATAGTTTGCAGGATCGATCCACTGGTTGCTGATGTAAACTTCCTTGATGGGATCGGTGGAGTTGAAGTAGAGGTTGTATGCACTGCCTCTTACGTGAGCATTGTCACCGTAGACGTTGCTGGCAGAGCCGGTAACGTAGATGGTAGCATATACAAGGCCGTCCTGACCGTTGCTGCTGGCAGTCTGCACCTTCAGGGTATGCTCGCCGGAAGAGAGAGTGGAGAGCAGGCCTGTGCTGAGAGTGAGAACGCCGTTGTAGTAGGTGTAGGACTTGCTTTCGGGAGTGAGAGCCTTACCATCCAGCCATGCATAGTAGTAAGCGGGGCTGACACCAAACTTCAGGGCAGCCTGGCCTCTCTGCCAGGTAGCAACTGCGGGAGTGATCTTGGCATTGCCGTATGCAGCCTCAGTGTTGACGTAAACGGTAACAGTGTCGCTGCGGCTGGAGTCGGATCTGGAGGTGGCGGTAATGTCCACACGGCCTTCAACGGGGCCAGCAGTCAGGCTGATGCTGCTGCCGGTACCGGTAGCGCCATTGTAGGAGAGAACGCCATACTGTGCAGAGGGAACGACAGTCCAGGTGAACTCTTCACCGGGGATGGGATTGACAACGTAAACGCTGGTAGACTCGGTATTGTCAATATTGGCAGGGTATGCCTCAATCTGCAGAGGTTCTGCTGCGGTAATAACGAACTCTATGTAGTCATATGCGCCGTCATCAGCGTATGCGTAGAGTCTGATAGGAGTAGAAGTCGCTGCGGCAGCAGTCAGAGTGGTCTGCTGGGCATAATCGCTGCCAAGAGAAATGTAACGTGCGGAATTGGTGTCAACGCTCCAGCGGGAGAAACGGGCAGAACCGCTGCTGACAGAAGCACTGATATTGATGGTCTGACCCTTGGAAAGCTGATTTACGATAGGAACTATCTCAACAACAGTCTTGGTAGTATCCTGAGCGGATATAACACAGCTGGCGGACTTGCCGCTGTTTCCCTTGAGGGTTGCGGTGATTGTGGCAGTACCGGCTCTTACGGGAGTAACAAGACCGGTATCGCTGACAACAGCAACATTTTCATTGTTGCTGGTCCAGTGAGCAAGACTGTTATCAGCAACACCATTCACGTAAGCCTGGAGCTGGATGGTTTCACCGGTGGTGGTTGCTTCGTATTTGTCGAGAGTGATAGTTTCTTCGACAGCGGGAGCGCTGCGGACAAATACCTTGTACTCGGAGTAATACATGGTACCCTCCAGATTGAGCTCTGCCTTGACAATGTTCTCGGTTCTGTCAAAGTCCACCTCATAAAGAGTAATGCTGTCTACACCGCCGGCTGCGGTTGTATGAGTAGCAACATCCACACCGTTTATGTACCACTTGACCTGATGGCCGATCATGCTCTTGCCGGCATCACGGGTCAGCTGGGCGGTCAAAGTAACGCTTTCACCAGCGCCAGCCTGAATTTCATTATCAAGTGTGCTGACATTGAAAGTGTCGGCTGCTGCAAATGCGGGAACGCACAGCAGTGCTGCCATCATGCTGAGCATCAGCAGCGTGGAAATAAGTCTCTTCATATTCTTCATTTTAAAATCCCCCTTGTGAGATTTACTTACAAATAATGACAGATATAGCATAGCACAATAATTTCAATTTGGCAACAAAAAATTTCATATTTTTGAAAAATTTTTTGAGCCTCAATTTCTGTACTGTACCAAGCTTATATGTCCGCCCTGCTTTGGCGGGAAAACCGCGAAAAAACGCGATGCAGAATAAGCCCTTTTTCGGCTTGCACCTAATGTAACATATCCTTTTCCAAAATGCAAGCTCTTTTTTAATAATTTGCAATAATTTTTTCCATTTTGTAATTTTTGTGTTTTCAGAGTGTTCTGGCTGCCAATGATGAAAGAGGCGCCTGAGCCTGACAAATCCCGGGAGTAATATTATTCCTTCATATTAAATATAAGAAACGGCTAAGTATATTACGATATATAACAAAAAAAGTTTCATATTATATTTTGCATTAGTCCGGCGGGCGGCTCTCCAATGCCCTTTACCAAGGATTTTTGGGCGGCCGACACTGTTTGGTGTTTTAAATTCGGTTATCTTAGCAATGAATTGCTTCAATTTTGTTCCGTTTCATGTTATTAATTTCACTTTCAAAGGAATTATGAGCTGAAAACCTTATATTCTTGTCATAGTTACAGAAAATTTTTGTGCATCATCTATATTTATTTACTTTGAAGAGCCTATATTTCGTCATTTTATATAAATTTGTGGATTGTGCTTAAATTATGCTTGTTTTTTACTTGCGATTTTCTCGTTTATAGGTTAAAATATACAAACAACAGGCAGGACAAAACTGAAAAAGGAGAAATAACTATGACTGTTTTACTTTGGTTCAGCCCGATCGCCGCCGTTTTGGCTCTGCTTTTCGCCCTTTACAAGGGGAACTATGTGAAAAATGCCGACCCCGGCAATAAACGTATGCAGGAAATCGCGGACTCCATAGCAGAGGGTGCGAATGCCTTTTTGAAGTCAGAATACAGAATTCTGGCTATTTTCATTTTTGCACTGTTTCTGCTGATCACTATATTTATTGACGTGGGAACTTCCCTGTGTTTTCTCATAGGCGCTGTCTTTTCCATGCTGGCAGGTTTCTTCGGAATGCGTGTTGCAACAAAGGCAAACGTCCGTACAGCCAATGCCGCAAAAGAAAGCGGCATGAACAAGGCCTTGTCCATCGCTTTTGCCGGCGGCTCCGTCATGGGCATGTGTGTTGTGGGTCTTGGTCTTCTGGGATGCAGCCTTATATACATTGTCACAGGCAACTATAATATCCTTTTCGGCTTCTCTCTGGGCGCTTCTTCCATTGCCCTCTTTGCCCGTGTGGGCGGCGGC
>JAFQFH010000002.1 GCA_017398685.1 Oscillospiraceae bacterium | reverse complement strand
CCATCTGGATGCCTGCGGCGATCTCATCGGTGGGCTTGCCCTCACCGACAAGGGTGATGACCTCAGACTCTGCGAAAACGGTGCACTGGGCAGTGATGGGGATCACGTTCTTTGCACCCAGAGACAGCTTGGAGAAGTCCTCAAGGCTCATCTCAAAGCTTCTGGCCATGGCTTCAAAGAAGCGGCCGGTACCGGCAGAGCACTTGTCGTTCATGGCGAAGTTCTTGACTGTGCCGTCAGTGTCAATGCTGATGCCCTTGACATCCTGGCCGCCGATGTCGATGATGGCCTTGACTGCGGGATTGGTCACGTGCACGCCCATTGCGTGGCAGCTTATCTCGGAGATATTTTCATCTGCGAAAGGAACCTTGTTGCGGCCGTAGCCGGTACCTATGAGATACTCAAGGTCCTTGGAAGAGTTGAGGCCGGGAACCTTTGCAACTACCTCGTCCATTGCTGCTATTGCGCTCAGCTCGGAGTTTATCTTGCTGCGGATAGTGGTATCCGCTACTATTTTGCCGTTTTCGTCCAGTATGACTGCCTTTGTGAAGGTGGAGCCTACATCGCAGCCGCCAAAGTACTTCATATCAGTTTCCTCCCTGTATCAGTTACATATCGTAAGGTGCTTTTTCGTACTTGAACACATCGTATCCGGACTCTTTAAGCACATCCTTGCGCTCCATATTGTCATAGTGCTTTTTCAGAAACGGCTCTACAACATAGTAGAGAAGCTTGCCGTCCAGATCGAAGAAGAACACGATAAAGAGCACTACATTTGCCAGAAGCGTTATGCCCAGAAGCTTGCCGAGTATTTTGCCGCATTTGCATTTTTTCATGTCTGCTTCCTCCTTACCAGATCATGGAGTCGTCAAAGTCAAGCAGAGAGGGGTCAAGAGGCTCTTCGTGCATGACTGTGGTCATGTAGTCGTTTATCATACGTCTGAGCTCGGCGCGGGTGACGGTGCGGCTGTCGGGCAGGGCGTGAGGCATCCAGAAGGCGTTTACATTCCTCTTGCGGAACTCATCCTCAAATAGTCCGTGGACACCCTGCATGCCCTTGCACTGGAGCTGATCGTACATGGCTACCATGTCGCAGTTGAACTTCTCCATGTACTCCCAAAGCTCGAAGATATGCTGCATACCGCCGACGGCCATACGGCGCATGGGCGCCCACATATGGTAGGTGGCCATGTCTGCAAGGGTATTTTCATAGCTGTCTGTGCGTATCTTCATGTCGAACATGAGAGAGTCCATATTGATGACCACATTGAGGCCCCAGCAGTTATATGCCCATGTGGGCCAGTCGGAGAAGTACAGGGGTGCACAGGACCAGGCGATGACTCTGTGGCGGGTGTTGGGGAAGGTATTTATCTTCTTGCTTACGCACTTCTCCAGCACCTTTCTGACCTTGGCATCGCATTCGTGCCAGACCTCCCAGTCGCCGTACTGGCTGTAGTAGATGCGGTAAAGCGCCTGAGCCACGCCGTTGATGGGGTAGTAACTGGTCTTGGCTGCCACTTCCCACTTCTCCCACTCAAACTCCATAAGCTCATTTTGCTTTTTGAGCTTCTCTACCAGCTTTTCATAGCTGAAGGGTATGCCGTACTGCTCCTCGATGAACTTCCACGCGCCCTCAATCTCCTTCATTACGTGCTTGTGCACCAGAGGATCGTCAAACTGCATGGGCATGGGCAGGGCATAAAGGGGCTTATCAAAAAGCCAGTCCTGCAACACGGTGGAGGCCACGGATGCGTCGCAGGCCTCGTTGCAGGTTATGAAGGCGGGAGCATAGTCGGGCACATCGTCCAGCACGAAAAGTCCGGCCTCGGCCTGACACATGGGGCAGGGGTCACCGGGCAGGCCAATGGACTGCACCGCGTCAATATAGTTTTGCACCGTGTGGGAGTTGACGTGGCAGGTGACAAAGTAGGGGATCATCTCAAGGGGGAGATTGGTAAGCTCCCCGGCCCAGGGATAGAAAATGCCGCCCCAGACCGTCTCCTTATGGGCAATATTGGTTTTGTAGTGCTCATTCTGCTTGCCGCCGTTTAAGCGGGTGTCAGAGGTGAAAAAGCGCATGAACTGCTTTATGGTGGTGCTGGTCATGCCCCTGTAGTGCCAGGGGGATGCGCGGAGAGCTTCGCCGCGAAGGCCCTGAAGGCCCCTGTCGTACCAGTGGATAACCGGCAGATAGGTCTGACCCACCCAGCGGTAGCGCCACACGCCCTTGGCAAAGGGCACTATGCCGCCGAATTTCATGATGTCCGCCACCATCATGGCGTAGTTATAAAGCCAGACGGCGTAGAAGTAGTACATGGTGTCCTTTACACCGCGCCATTCTCTGTGCTTGTAAAGGCCGGTCTTTTCAATGTAGAGATCACCTATACGGCGCTCGCCATGGGGCTTGCCGTACCAGAAATCTTTGGCAACTTTTTTCCAGTCTGTTTTCTTGAGTGCTTTTATATCAAACTTTTTTGCCATATCAGCTGCCCTCCTGTATCTGTTTTATCTCGATACTTTCCACAAAGGCCTGGAAACGGGTACGCAGCTGGCCGGAGGCGGAGTTTATATACTCCTTCTCGATGGAGCAGACAGGGATACCGTAGTCACGGCGCATGATGACCGTGTCAATGACCCGCTCATAGCTCCAGTACTCACAGAACTTGTTGGAGGTGACGATGATGCCGTCGGCCTTATAGTCCCTGCAGAGCTCAGCCAACCGCTGCTTTCTTGTGCGCATTTCGTCCTGGGGCATAAAGCGCGGGCAGTTGGAGGTTTTGAGATAGTGGCGGGCGATGGCGTCCAGCACATCCTGCCCTTCCTCTATGACTATGGGCTGGCGGGCCTCCACCGCGCCGTAGCAGTAGCGGTCACACACAACAAGCGCACCGCAGCTCTCGATAAGCTTTATAAAGTCCGGGTCGTCGTTCTCGGAGCCTGCCACCACTACCTTGCAGCGGTAGCTTTTCTTCGCATCGGGCTTTCTTGTTTTCATTTCCTCCGCCGTCTCGCGAAGATAAGGCAAAATAAGCTCCTTGGGGCAGCACATGGACACCAGCACAATAACGGAAAACTCATAGCCGGTGATAGTGGGATTGTCCAGCTTGCGGTAGTCGCCTATCTCATTGATAAGCCGGCACACCTCATTATGCTGCTCCACCGCTTTCAGCAAAGCCGCATCGGAGGTGTCCACTCCGAAATGGGCGCTCAGCTCGTCCAGTACATGGGCACGCAGCTGGGTTTTGTAGTGCTCGTAGCCGTTCTCGTTATTCTTGAAGGGAACGTCTATGAAGCTGCAGAAGAACTTGTCATTGTCGATTATGCGCATATCCTCAACGCTGTCCAGCCCCTTTTGCTGCAAATGCTCCTGAAAACGGCAGGTCGCAGTGCAGGTTTCGGTGGCAAGCTGGGCGTCAAGGAAGTTGTAGCCGCCCTCAAGGGCACGCTCCATAAGGCTGCGGGCATAGTGGCATACGCGGGCCGACAGATAGTATGTAGCAATATCCGGTGAGGTGCAGCGCGGCGCTCTCAGTCTGACCGAGAAGCAGCCGGGCAGATCAAGGAGCACTTCAGGCATGAAATAACAGGTGTAGCCCAAAGCCAGCTTGCCATCGTCCTTGGCCTGACGCACAAGCTTGTTATTTGCCTCCTGAAGAAGATCCTCGAAAAAGATTAAATGCTTCAGATCTTTCAAAAAATAACCCCCCTTTTTTCCATTTTTCCGAAGATGCAAATTACATCCCATTCTGTGACCATTTTAACAACTGCAAAATGTGGTGTCAACGAATAATTTTGTGTAATATGTCGGAAATTCAGATTTATCAGGGGGGTGATTTATACAATATTATGCATTATGTCTATACATTCAAGCGCGCTATAAAGCTCTGTATAGTTTCGGCCTTCTCACTTGCCCGGCCCTGTATCATCTCCGCAGAGCCGCCGCCTCTGCCGCCGATGCCCTGATTGATGACTTTGCTCAAGCTGCGAAGGTCAAGATTTTTTGAGGAGATAATATAGCGGTATCCCTCATCATCACTGCCGGAGAAGGCCGCCGCCAGCCCTGTACACCTGGGGGTGAGCATATTCACAAGCTCACGAAGGGCAACTTCGTCCAGCACGTTGTCAAAAACGCAGATATTGCCCTCGACAGACTCAAAGGCCGCCGCCTTGAGCTTTGCAAGCTCCATGCTCAGTGCGCCTGTGCGCTCCTTTGCCTTTTGCTGCTCGGAGAGGATACGCTCCACGGCTTTATCTATCTCATGGCGTTTGGCGCTCAGAAGCCGGGACACGGCAAAGGCGGCGTTCTGGAGCTTATTTACATAGTCCAGCGCGTCCATACCGCATACGAGGCTCAGGCGTATGCCGCCCCGGTGACGGGTATGCTCGATAAACTTGATAAAGCCTATCTCGCCGGTATTGCTCACATGGGGGGCACAGCAGGCGCAGCGGTCAACGCCCTCTATCTCCACAATACGCACGTTCTCCGTAAGCTCCAGCTTGCTGCGGTACTCCATTGTCTCAAGCACCGCACTGTCAGGAAAAGTGGCCGAAATGGGAAGATTTTTGCGCACTGCCTCGTTGGCCTTTTGCTCTATGAGGCTCAGCTGCTCCTCATCCAGCTCGCCGCTGAAGTCTATTGTCATGCAGTCCTCACCCATGTGAAAACCCACATTCTCAAGGCTGAAGTGTGAATGGACAAGGCCGGAGACTATGTGCTCGCCGGAGTGGTTTTGCATGCGGCGAAGGCGCTTTTCCCAGTGGATGCGGCAGGGGTATTTCTGCCCCACGGTGAGGGGGGCTGTGGTGTAGTGGATATGCTGCCCGGCCTTTTCCTGAACGTCAAAAACCTCCGCCTCGCCTATAAAGCCGGTATCTGCCGCCTGTCCGCCGCCCTCGGGAAAAAAAGCGCTGCGGTCAAGAATGAGGGCATAACCGTTTTTCACACTCTCGCACTCAAGTATGGTGGCTTCAAATTCGTGGATGTGGCTATCTATATAGTAAAGTTTTTCGGTCATGGTCTTTCTCCTTGGATTTGATAGAAAAAATATATCCCAATCCTATGCCCCTGTCAAACGCAAAAACAGCGCCGCAGACCGTAAATCAGCCTGCGGCGCTTTGGAAAATGGGGAAGAGGGGTCATCTGTCGGGCTTGCTGTATGAAGAGAGGATGTCGCCATTTTCAGCATCGATGGAGTATTCATACTCTGTGCCGTGAGTCTCAAAGTCCACCTCGTACCATGCGTCATAGGGGGTCTTTTCAAACTCCGCGTCTGCATCCCTTATATCGGAATAGCTGAGCCCCGCATCCTCAAGGGCGATGCGCACGGCTTCCTTGCTGCCTATGTATTTTGAGCTGTAGCTGAAAAGCAGTATCCCGGCCACGAGAGCGAGGACAATGAACACTACAAGCAGTATGATCAAAAATTTCTTCATATGTTTTACCTCCTTGGTCTTTATGTTGAAAATATAATATGTTAAATTAAGAAAAGAATTAATAAATTTATAATTTTTTTGTTTTACCATGGCCTCAATGGGAGGGATGACCGTGAGAATTCTTGTCGCCGAGGATGAAAGACATCTTAATCGGATAATCAGCGAAGCCCTTGAGGACGAGGGCTACAGTGTGGACAGCTGCTTTGACGGGCGGGAGGCGCTGGACTATGCCCGGGGTGCAGACTATGATGTACTGATACTGGACATCATGATGCCAAAGCTGGACGGGCTGAGCCTGCTGAAAACCCTGCGTGCCGAGGGCAAAAATGCCCCTGCCCTGTTTCTCACAGCCAGAGACAGTGTGGCCGACAAGGTGGAGGGCCTTGACAGCGGGGCCGACTACTACCTTACAAAGCCCTTTGCCTTCAAGGAGCTTATGGCAGTGGTGCGCACCATAACAAGAAAGCACACTGACAGCAAAACCTGCGTATATTCCATTGCGGATCTGAGCCTTGACACCGCCGCCAGAACTGTGGTGCGGGATGGGAAGAACATTGAGCTGAGCGCCCGGGAATTTGCCCTTTTGGAGTATATGCTGAGAAACAAGGGCGTGGTACTGTCAAGGGAGATGATAGAGAACAATCTCTGGAACTACGACTATGAGGGCGGCAGCAACGTGGTGGATGTGTATGTGGGTTATCTCCGCAAAAAAGTGGACGCGCCCTTTGAAAAAAAGCTGATACACACGGTATGGGGCACGGGCTGGGTGCTCAGGGAGGATAAATAAATGTCTGCAAAGCTGAGAATGACCCTTTATTTCACGCTTATGGTGCTGCTTCTGGCGGCGCTGGTGCTGGTGTACATAGTGGTTGTCAACAAGTCCGCCATGTCCGACGACCCTGCAAGCCGTCTGGTGCATATGGTGCTGGAAAACGCCGACGAGGTGGAGTTTGACAACGGACGCTTTGACTGGGACGATCTGGATGCCTATAAGCGGGGCGTATACTGTTGCTTTTACGACGAGGACGGGCAGCTCCTCCACGGCGCACGCCGGGAAAACTGGGAGATAGAGCTGCCGTTTTTGCCAAATGTGGTACGCACTGTGAAAACAGGTGGTGAAGAGGTATATATCTACGATGTGTCGGTGGACATGGCGGTAACGGATATATGGATACGGGGCATGGTATCCGCCGAGGATCACTCCGGCCTTGCCCAGACGCTGATGATAATCAGCATCGCCCTTTTGCCCCTTATTCTCATACTGAGCGTGGGCGGCGGCTGGCTTATTGCATGGAGCGCCTTTCGCCCCATGGAAAAGACCATTGAGGCCGCAAACAGCATAAATGCCGGGGAGGATCTGAGCCGGCGGCTGAATATCCGGCGTGGCCCCAGCGAAATGCGCAGGCTTTCCGCTGCCTTTGACCGGATGTTTGAAAGACTGGAGCGAGCCTTCGAGGCTGAGCGTCAGTTTTCCTCCGACGCCTCCCACGAGCTGAGAACACCCATAACGGTGATTCTGGCTCAGTGTGACCGGGCAAAGCGCAAGGATGAGACAAAGGAGGATTTTTTAAGTTCCATTGCCGTCATAGAGGAACAGGGTGAAAAAATGAGCGAGCTTGTCAATTCCCTGCTCAGTCTGTCCCGCATGAGCGGCGGTGCAGAGCGTTATCCCATGCGCCGTGGGGACTTGGGCGAGCTGGTGGAAAGCTGCTGCGACAGCTTCATCCCCTGCATTGAAAAGAACATCAATCTTGAAAAGGATATCGAAGCGGGTATTGAGACCGAGTATAACCCGGAGCTTATTTCAAGACTTGTGCACAATTTACTTCAGAACGCCTGCAAGTACGGCAGGGAGGGCGGGCACATAGAGCTTAAGCTGAAAAGAGAGGCAGGCCACGCCGTAATCTGCGTCAGCGATGACGGCATAGGCATAGAGAAGGCCGATCTCGACAAGGTATGGCAGCGCTTCTGGCAGGCGGATACCTCCAGAGGCGAGGACGGCGGCAGCGGTCTGGGGCTTGCCATGGTCAAGGAAATAGCCCAGATACACGGCGGTGATGTTACGGTGGACAGCCTCATAGGTCGGGGCAGTACCTTTACTGTGAGAATACCCATAAAGTAAGAATAAACCCGAAGCTCGTGGCTTCGGGTTTATTCTTATATTCCGTATTCTTCGGCAAGCTTCCTGAATGCAGGTATGGAGTTTCTGATGGTGCTCTCTGCCACACAGTAGGCCAGGCGCACATAGCCCTCTATGCCGAAATCGTCACTGGGTACAAGTATAAGCTCGTACTTTTTGGCTCTCTCACTGAATTTAACGGCATCAGGCTCCGGACTTTTCATAAAGAGATAGAAGGCACCGTCCGGCTTTATACAGTCAAAGCCTGCCTCTGTAAGCGCATCATAGAGCAGGTCGCGGTTTTTCTTGTATACGGAGATATCCGAGGTCTGGCCCATGCAGCGCTCCACCACCATTTGCATAAGGCTGGGGGCATTCACATAGCCACAGCCGCGAAGTGCGCCGGAAATGCTGGCAAATACCAGCTCCTTCTCTGCCATTTTCTCACTTATGGCAAGATAGCCTATACGCTCACCGGGCAGGGAGAGCGATTTGCTGAAAGAATAGCAGATAATGGAGTTTTCGTAAAAATGGCTTATGCAAAGAGGACTTGAACCGTCAAACAAAAGCTCCCTGTAGGGCTCATCGGACACAAGGTATATGGGATGCCCATACTTTTTCTCGGCACGTCTTAAAATGTAAGCGATAGTACTGAGACTGTCTGCCGTGAGGATGACACCGGAGGGGTTATTGGGTGAGTTTATGATGACAAGCCTTGTTTTTTCGCTGATGCTGTTTTCAAAGACATCCATGTCCGGCTGCATATTGTCCTGAGGGGCGCACACCACAAGCTTTGCACCTGCCCCTTCCACAAACACGGTATACTCAGAGAAGAAGGGCGCAAAGACAATAGCCTCGTCCCCTTTGTTCAGAAGTCCGTGGCAGCAGCCCACAAGACCCGCCGCTGCGCCGCAGGTGACAAACACCATTTCCGGGGAAATGCCCGCAGCAAAGCGGCTGTTGAGATCCTCCGCTATACGTTTTCTCAGGCTGGGCAGACCCGCAGCCGGAGTATAGTCATGGAGCCGGACAGGAGATGTGTTGGTGATGATATCCACAAGCGCATCCGTAACAGTCCGGGGGGCAGGTACACTGGGACTGCCGATGGTAAAATCAAAAACATTCTCCGCACCTATCTGGGCTTTTCTTGCGGCGGCATAGGCAGCAAGCTTTCTTATTACATTGTTGCTTTGTCCCCATGCAAGACTCTGTTCAGGAAACATTTCAGTTCTCTCCTTTTGTGAGATATTCCTTTAAATACTCAGCCGCCATGCGGTAGCCATCAAAGCCGTAGCCCGCATAGGTTTTTATACAGGCCATGCCAGCATAGGATATGTGCCGGAACTCCTCACGCCGGGAGATATCCGTAAGATGTACCTCAACGGCTGGAATGCCAACAGCCTTCAGCGCGTCCAGAATGGCAACGCTGGTATGGGTATAGGCGGCGGGGTTTATTACTATTCCGTCTATTTTACCATAGGCCCACTGGATTTTGTCAACTATATCCCCTTCGTGGTTGGACTGGTATATTTCACAGTCCAGCCCCAGAGCTTTGCAGCTTTCTTCGCAGAAGGCTGTGAGAGCTTTATAGTCCTGCCTGCCGTAGAGCTGAGGCTCACGGATGCCCAGAAAGTTGAGATTAGGGCCGTTTATAATAAGAAGCTTCATTTTAATGTCTCCAGTATGGCGAGGGCTGCATCTTCGATGCTGCCGCTGTCATTGTCGATTACAAAGTCTGCAAAGCCTTCGTAAAGGGCCTTGCGCTTTTCAAAAAGGGCTGCGGGAGAGCTCTGCTGGGAAAGAGGGCGACCCGCTGTGGGCAGCTTGTCAATACCTCTTTCAAGATAGAAGATAAATCCGTTCTGGTGGAGTATCGGGTAGTTTTCCGCTCTTGTCACACATCCACCGCCTGTGGCAATTATAAGTCCGGAGCGCTTGCACAGCTCGGAGAGCACCTTTGTTTCACCCTGCCGGAAGACTTCCTCACCCTGAGCTTTTATCATGTCCCCGGCGCTTATGCCATAGGTGCGGAAAAATTCCTCATCCGCATCAACGAAGCTTCTGCCTGTGAGCTTTGCCAATTCTTCACCCACGCTTGTTTTGCCGCAGCCGGGCATGCCTATGAGGATGATGTTGCCGGTCTCTTTTTCAAGGGTATGTAAAATATCCTCGATGCGGCTTTTGTCAATGCTGCTGCCGGTAAAATACTCTGCTGCCGCATGGGCCTGAGCCACCAGCATGGAAAGGCCGCTGCGGCAGATGAGGCCGCGCTTTTCCGCGTCAAGAATCAGCTTTGTGCGGCTTGGGTTATAGATAAGGTCAAAGACGGCCCGGCAGTTTGGAAATGCGTCCAGTGACACCGCCGCCTCGCCGGTATGGGGGTACATGCCCACGGGGGTGGCGTTCACCACCACATCCGCATCTGCGTGGAGATGGAGATTGTCGTAATTATTCTCACCCTTGCGGGAGATGACAACTATTTGGGATGCTCCCATATCCTCAAGTGCCGTTACGACCGCCACGGAAGCGCCGCCGTTGCCCAGCACCACGGCTTTTTTACCCTTTGGTGAGTAACCGCAGGAAGTGAGCATATAGATAAAGCCAAAGTAATCCGTATTGTAGGCATGCCAGCCGTCCGCCCTTCTCACAAGGGTGTTGGCGCTGCCGATGCGTCTGACCGCGTCGGCAATATGGGCGCAGCAGGGCAGCACCGCCTTTTTATAGGGGATGGTCACGTTCATGCCGTCAAGCTCTGTAGTCTTGAGGAAGTTTTCAAGCTCGTCGGGGGCAAGCTCTTTGAGGCTGTACTCATAGTCTGAGAGCATGGAGTGTATCCGGGGCGAAAAGCTGTGACCCAGTTTTTCGCCGATGAGGGCAAACTTACCCATCAGACCACCTCCGAGTAGCTGCCCAGATACTCAAAGCTGTCGCAAAGCTCGTCAAGTTCGCCCATGAGGTTTACAAGATCCGGGGAGTATACGCTCTTTTCAAGGTCAAAGTAGAACATGAACTCAAAGCTCTTGTCGGGCAGGGGGCGGCTTTCAAGCTTGGTGAGGTTTATATTGTGGGCATAGAAGCGGGAAAGGAGCTTGTAAAGCGCACCGGGCTTATGGGCAGTGACCGCCATGATACTGGTCTTGTCCGCGCCGGGGTAGATCTCCAGCTCCTTGGAGATGCAGATAAAGCGGGTAAAGTTGCCGCCGTCGTTCTGGACGGAGCTTTCAATGGTGTCAAGTGAGTATAGCTGGGCGCATTCAGGAGAGCAGAGGGCCGCCACATCGCGCCTGCCGCTTTCGGCCACATACTTTGCGCTCTCTGCGGTATTTTCCATCTCTGTCACGGTGACACCCTCGAGGCCCTTGAGAAATTCGGAGCACTGGTTTATGGCCTGTTCGTGGGAGACTATTTCCTTTATGTCCTCCAGCTTCACGCCGGGAGCGGCCACAAGGGAGTGGTCTATCTTGATGCGCACGGAGCGGACAATGCTGAAATTGTGGCGCATCATAAGGTCATAGACCTGATTTACGGAGCCTGCGGTGCTGTTTTCAATGGGCAGCACGCCGTACTGGCAAAAGCCCTTTTCAATAGCAGTGAACACCGCGTCGAAGTTCTTGAAGAACATGATATTGGGCACGGCGAAAAGCTTCTGGCAGGCGATCTGGGAGTAGGCTCCCTCCACACCCTGACAGGCCACAGCCGCATAGTCGGGAAAGAGCTTGGGTGTATTCTCAACGGCCTTTTCTATTTTGCGGCCTATCTGGTTTTCACCGCCCATGAGCTTGCGCTGATGGTTTTTGCTCAAGTCAAAAATGAGAGAGTAGAGAGCGGTGGTATAGTCGCGCATATCCTCGCCGGAGAGCTGGGCAATGTCCGAAAGCTTCTGGCGCTCTCTTGCCGGGTCAAATATCTTTTTGCCAATTTCTTGCTTTGCAAGGGCAATATTGCCGCTTACTTCCATGCGCTTTGCAAAAAGCTCAATAAGCTTATTATCTATGCTGTCAATTTCCTGTCTGAGTTTTTCAAGCTCCATTCTTCTTACCTCTCGCTTTCCAAAATCAAGTCGTATATAGCTGCTGCGGCTGCCGCTTCAATACAGGGCAGGGCTCTTGGTACGATGCAGGGGTCGTGCCTGCCGCGCACCTGAAGAGTGCAGTTTTCTTTTCTTTCCATGTTGACGCTTGGCTGCTCTTTTGCAATGGAGGGCGTAGGCTTAATGGCCACGCGGAAAACTATGGGCATGCCTGAGCTTATGCCGCCGAGGATACCTCCGTGATTGTTGCCGCGGGTGCGCACCTTGCCCTCATCGTCAAGATAAAAGGGGTCGTTGCACTCACTGCCCAACATACCGGCGCTTTCAAAGCCTGCGCCAAACTCAATGCCCTTTACGGCAGGCACACCGAAAACCGCCTGAGCGATGCGGTTTTCAAGCCCGTCAAACATAGGCTCGCCCACGCCAGGGTAAAGGCCACTGACCGTGCACTCTATCACGCCGCCCACACTGTCGCCATCGGCGCGCGCTTTGTCTATAAGCTCAAACATTTTTTCTTCATCCCGCTCTCCGCCGATGGAGAGGATGCGACTGCCCACGCTGACGCCACGCTTTTCAAGAAGCTGCATGGCGATGCCGCCTGCAATGCACAGGGGGGCTGTGAGCCTGCCGGAAAACTGCCCGCCGCCGCTGTAGTCCCGGCTGGGGCCGTACTTTACCATGGCGGCAAAGTCTGCGTGTCCGGGTCTTGGAATATGGCGCATATACTCATAGTCAGATGAGCGGGTATTGGTATTTTTTATTATGGCGGTCACAGGGGCGCCGCAGGTTTTGCCGTCAACGAGGCCCGCTATAAACTCCGGGGCATCCGGCTCTTTGCGGGATGTGGCGTATCTGCCGCCGGGGGCACGGCGGGCAAGAAAGGCCGAAAGCTTTTCCACATCTATCTCAAAGCCGGAGGGCAGACCCTCTATAATGACCCCGATGGCGGGAGCGTGGGACTGACCGAAGATACTAAATCGAAAGAGCTTTCCAAAGCTGTTACTCATGATATTATCCCTCCAAGCTTTTTGTAATCTTCAAAAAATGCGGGGTAGGATTTCTCTGCCGCCTGCGCGCCGAGGATGGTGACAGGCTTTTCGCAGGCCGCTGCCGCCACCGCTGCGCTCATGACTATTCTGTGGTCATTCATGCCGTCAACACAGCCGCCGGTGAGCTTATCTCTGCCGTGTATCACAAGGCCGTCTTCAAGCTCGGTGCAGTCTCCGCCGAGAGCGTGCAGCATTTTGCAAACGGCGGTGAGCCTGTCGCTCTCTTTTATTCTGAGCCTTGCGGCATTTACAAAGCTTGTTTCACCGGGGGTGAGGGCTGCCAGCACCGACAGCACCGGCACAAGATCCGGCACGTCCTTGCAGTCCACTGTAGCATTTCCCTGACGGATAAGCTTTATTATATCGCGCACAGCCCTGTCGCCCTGGGCGGAATTTTCGTCAAGGCCCGCGACCTCTATGCCGTCGGATATCTCCCCGGCCACAAGCCAGAAGGCGGCATTTGACCAGTCCCCCTCCACGCTGAGCTTTCCGGGAGCTTTATATGCGCTTTCTGCCGGAATATCAAAGCATCTGCCGTCAAAGGGTATATGAAGGCCGAAATTTTTCTGCATGTCCGAAGTCATGCGGATATAACCCGCGGACTCAATATTCCCCTCAAGCTCTATGCGGCTTTCGCCGCCAAGAATGGGCAGGGCGAAGAGAAGCCCGCTTATAAACTGGGAGGACACATCCGCGCGGATTTTATAAGTTCCGGGAGAAAGTTTCCCGGAAACAGCTATAATGTCATTTTCAGGTTTTGAAAGCTCCGCCCCGTGGGCAATAAGCTCCTCCCAGAGCGGTGAAAGGGGTCTTTCAGCAAGCCTGCCTTCCATTTTGAGCCTTGCACCAAAACCAAGCGCGCAGACCACCGGCAAAAGAAAGCGCAGGGTGCTGCCGCTCTCGCCGCAGTTCAATGCGGCGTTTTCGTTCACTTTTTCTATGGGCTTCACATAAAAAGTGCCGTTTTCATACCGGATATCCGCACCCAATGAGGCAAGGCAGGAGGCCGTAGCTTCAATATCCCTTGAAAGGGAGGGGCAGAAAAGCTCTGTTTCCCTGTCGGAAAGAGCAGCACAGATTAGCGCCCTGTGGGCGGCGGATTTGGAGGGTATGGCGGCAATACTGCCGGATAGGGGGGCGGGGTTTATTGAAACGTCCATGGTTTTAAAGTCCTGTACTTACAAAATCTTCAAGCTCGTCCACGCTGGTGGGGAGTATGCCGCAGCGGCCTATGTCATAGGGTACTATGAGATTTACCGTGCCGCCTGCCCGCTTTTTGTCCGAGAGCATTGGGCCTGCAAGCTCCGATGCGCTGTAGGCAGTATTTACGGGCAAGTCAAGGGCTTTCAGGCCGTCCTCTATGGAGGCAGCGCAAGCTGATGTGCAGATGCCCTTTGCCGCTGAGGCTCTTGAAACTATACCCATGCCCATGGCTACAGCGTAGCCGTGGGAGATGCGGTATGAACTGAGCTTTTCTATGGCGTGGCCCACGGTATGGCCCAGATTGAGCATCATGCGAAGCCCTGTGTCAAACTCATCCTGAGTCACGTAGTCTCTTTTAAGCTCAACACAGCGGCCTATCACGTATTCCCTGTCAAAGTCCTGTCCGCGGCTTGAAAGGTGCTCAAAAAGCGGCTTATCCGCCAGTATACCGTACTTTATTACCTCGGCACAGCCGTCGGTGAAAAAGGCGGGGGACAGGGTGTCCAGCGTATCAAGGTCACATATCACAAGCTCCGGTTGGCAGAAAGCGCCCGCAAGATTTTTGCCGGCTTTCAGGTCAATGGCGGTTTTGCCGCCCACGGAGGAATCCACCATGGCAAGAAGCGAGGTGGGCACCTGCACGAATTTCACGCCCCGAAGATAGGTGGCGGCGGCAAAGCCCGTGATATCCCCCACCACACCACCGCCCAGAGCCACCAAAAGGTCTGCCCGGGTCACGCGGTTTTCAGCCAGAAAGTTCAGTATTTCCACATAGGTCCCGGCGTTTTTGGAATTTTCACCGTGGGGAAACACAAAGCTTATAACGGAAAAGCCTGCCGTTTCAAGGCTTTTTGTGAGCCGCTCCATGTAAATGGGGGCCACATTGTCATCCGAGATGACGGCGGCAAGAGAGCTTTTGGGGCAGACTTTGCGGATAAGCTCCCCGCTATTGTCAATAAGCTTATTGCCGATGAGCACCTCGTATTCCTTTGATACGCTTATTTTGATTTTTTTCATTCTTCTTCGTCTATGGCTTTCTTTCTCATTCTGCCCTCGTCAAGGATGCGGATGAGGGTGTCCGGGTCGTTTTCGGCTATGGCTGTGCGGTATTCGCCCAGTCTTTCTATGAGAAAGTCCAGCTCCTTTATAAGATTATCGCCATTTTCAAGGAAAAGCTCCGTCCACATCTGGGGGTTGAGCCAGGCTACACGGGTAAGATCCCTGTAGCTGCCGGCGGAAAAGCCCTTGTGGCTGCCCGCTCTGGGGCTTTTTATATAGGCATTGGAGACGATGTGGGCCATCTGGGAGGTGAAGGCTATCATCTCGTCATGCTTTTCGGCGGTGGTGACGGTGATGCTGCCAAAGCCCACCGGCTCAAGAAGCTTTTTTATTTTGTCCAGCAGCTCCATCTCGTCATATCTGGGCGGCACTATCACCATGGGCGCACCGTCAAAGAGATCGGCTCGGGAAAACTTGAAGCCGGAGTTGTGGGTACCGGCCATAGGGTGTCCGCCCACGAAGGTAAAGCCATACTGTTCTGCCAGAGGGAAGGCCATGGAGCAGATTTCCCTTTTGGTGCCAAGGCAGTCCATCACCAGAGTTGTGGCCGGGATATGCCCCGCCGCCTGCCGCAGATATTCCTCCGCCGCCTCGGGATAGGTGCAGAGCATGAGAAGATCGCAGTCTGCTATATTATCCATGGTCAAGGGCGCGTCCACCGCGCCGGAGAGCATGGCAAAGTCCAGCATGGTTTTGTTTCTGTTTTCCGCCAGCACGGTCACATCGCGGCTTCGCTTGAAGGCCTTCGCCATGGAGCCTCCAATAAGGCCTAGGCCCACTATGCCTACTTTCATTTTTATTGCTCCTTTCTCACTCAGCTATCACCTGACGGACACTGTTTATCTTTCCGGCAAGCTTGGCAAACTGCTCGGGAGTGAGGGACTGGGCGCCGTCGCAAAGGGCGTGGAGAGGATCGTTATGGACCTCCACCATAATGCCGTCTGCGCCTGCTGCCGCCGCTGCCAGAGCCATGGAGGGCACATAGCGGGAGTTGCCGGTAGCGTGGCTGGGGTCAACCACTACGGGCAGATGGGTAAGCTCATGGAGAACGGGGACACAGCTCAGATCAAGAGTATTGCGGGTGAGAGTCTCATAGGTGCGGATGCCGCGCTCGCAGAGGATGATGTTCTCATTGCCGCCGGCGCAGATGTACTCGGCACTCATGAGAAGCTCCTTTATGGTGTTGGCAAGGCCGCGCTTGAGAAGAATGGTTTTATTTGTGCGGCCCAGCTCACGGAGAAGCTCAAAGTTCTGCATGTTTCTGGCACCTATCTGGATGATATCCACATCCTCGAAAAGCTCCAGATGCTCTATTTTCATAATCTCGGACACGATGGGAAGTCCCGTGGCCTTCTTTGCCTCCGAAAGAAGCTTCAGCCCCTCGCCCTTGAGCCCCTGAAAGTCGTAGGGAGAGGTGCGGGGCTTGAAAGCGCCGCCCCGAAGCACCGTTGCACCGGCGGCCTTTACCCGCTGGGCAATGTCCGTGACCTGTTCCCGGCTCTCCACAGAGCAGGGGCCTGCTATAAGACCGAAGTGGCCGCCGCCGAAGGATGCTCCGCCCACGGTAATGACCGAGTCATCCGGATGGAACTTGCGGGAGCACTTTTTGTAAGGTTCACTGACGGGTCTGACAGTCTGCACGATCTCAAGGCTTGCCAGAAGCTCAGGGTCTATTTTGCCGGTGTCGCCCACAAGGCCCAGCACCGTATAGTCCTTACCGTCGGATATATGCACATCCAGTCCCTGGCTTTTCAGCCAGCTGATAAGATGGATTTTCTGTTCTTCAGATACATTGTGTTTGAGTACAGCGATCATGGGTTTTTACTCCTGTTCTAGAAAAAAATAAAGGCTGCAAAGGCATATGCCCTGTGCAGCCATAAAATTACCTGTTTTTACGTAGCTTTCGTTTTATCCGCAGCACAAAGCACTATTACTCTTTGTCAAAGTAATAGAAGAAATAAAACTTTGCGGTAAAATCAAAACGCATATCTTATACTCCTTATAATAGGATGGGATGATTATACAACCTGAAGCCCCTCATGTCAAATGACAAACTGTAAGAAAACTTTTGCTATTTACAGTGGAAATATATGCATTTTTCAGTCCATACGCTTTGCAAGGGCTGCTATGCGCTTACCGGCGCTGTTCTTTTTAAGGTCTGTCAGGTCAATGACCTCGATACCAAGCTCGGTAGCTCTGTTTCTTGTGACGACGGAGCTTGTCTTTGTAGTGACTATAGCGGCCTTGGCCCCCTGACCGCCAAAACGGTCGCGGAGGATGGCAAGCTCATTGAGCGCCTCGGTATTTACCTCGCAGGTCTTGCAGCTTATGAACATGGGGGTAACATCCCGCACTGCCATAACGTCTATCTCATTGGTAACGCTGTCCCGGCGCACATTACTCTCCCAGTCCACCACGGCGCTGGTACGCACATCGTCAAAGACTCCGGCATCAATGCAAAGCTTATACACATAAAGCTCCAACACGCTGCCCACATCCCGAAGCCATGTACGCACCTGATGATCCATGAAGCTAAAGCAGACGCTTTCTCCCCGTCTTATCTCAAGCCCTTTGATAAAGCCCAGCTTTTCAAGCTCCGAAAGGGCGTTTTCATTGGCGCTGATGCGCCTGCCGTGCTCACCCTTCACGGTGTAGTCGCCGCAGATATCCAGAAGGATGGGCTGCTCCTTTGGCACCTGGGAGACGCGCTGCATATAGTTAACGATACTGCCCCAGTCATTGCGATACTTGAGATACAGCCGGAAAAAGCCGTCAAAATAGGCCATATAGCTGTCAAGAACTGCGTTATCCACACGACCGGTACGCATGGAGCCGCCTGTCATCATAAAAAAGTCCTCCACCGCGTACTTAAGATCGCAGTCAAGCTTGTGGGCAAAGTCTGCGCCGCTTATGCTGTAGAAGCGGTTCTGGCGGCGGCTGTAGGTGAACACGGGAAGCTGGCAGGCCGCCGAGAGCCGGCCTGCGGCGAAAAGGGCGTTGTCCGTACCGCCGGACACATCCAGAGCGCAGTCGGGGTATCTGTCCACGGCGGATTTGAGGGTGTTGTACACATCCCCGGCCGAATACTTGTCCGCTTTCAGGTATTCGGGATTGAAGGCCACTCCACGGTGGGCAAAATAGTCCTTCAGGGCTCTTTTTTCCCGCTCGCCCACGTCGTAAGAACATATATATACGGTGCGCTCAGGCCTGAACATTTCGGTGCTCAGCACATTTTCGAGAGGGCGCTCATCGTAAAGCTCTATCAAGGTTTTCATATACTACACCCCACATTTTTTGAGTATCTTCTCTATGAGTTTTTCATTTATGGGCAGGAAAATACCCGCCACAGGGCCCACGAGAAAAGCGCAGACCAAAGTTCCGATTCCGAATACTCCACCCAGAAGCCAACCTGCCGCCACGAAGCTGAAATCCACTATTACGCGGATCACGCTGAATTTTTTCTTAAGCTTATCGCTTATCACCACGGCCACAAGGTCGTTTGGGCCGGTGCCGGCCTGAGACTTTATCACGATAGTCATGCCGTAGGCCAGAATAACGCAGCCCAGAGCCAAAAGTAAAAGCTTTGCTGCAAAGGAGGATACCATCGCAAAAAGAGGCGCAAGCAGAAGGCTGAAAAAATCTATTATCGGCCCGCCGAAGACCATACACACGATGGTGCCCAGCTTCACATAGCTTTTGTCCACTATCAAAAGCACCATGATTATAAGAAAGCACACAGCGATATGTACCCTGCCGTGGCTGAGAAAGGCCCAGCCGCTCACGCTGTCAAGGCCCCGGTAAAGCCCCTGCACCAGAACGTTGAAGGGGTCTGCACCCAGGTCTGCCAGCAAAAACATGGTCACGCCCAGATGGGCAATGGTCAGGCCCACGAACAATATAATAAGGCGCAAAAATATCTCCTTATACTTTCCCATCTTGACCGCCTCCAAAGCTTTTTTACATTTTATCATGTTTGCGGCATTTTCGCCACTGTTTGTTTTTGCACCGCAAAACAAAAAACGCGGCACTGTTCCATATCCAGCTGCCGCGCTTTGCGTCTGTTGTACGCCTTGGGGTTTTCACTTTTTCTGGTGACGGGGTTTATGCCCTGCCATGTGCCGCGCTTTGCTAAGTCCATGCGGCGTTTGGCTTTTTTTGAGAGCTTTTCGTAGGGAACAAATTTTTCCATTTTCATCACTCCTTTTGGTTTTATGACGAAAAAAGAGTGATTTTGTTCCCACAATTATTCACTTTCCAAACATCACAGGCCCAGCATACTGCCGGCAAGTCTGCCGAGGATACCGAAGTAGCCGGGACGATCCACATCCTCAGCAGCCAGAAGGGGCAGCGCAGCCACCGTATTCTCCCCCGCGCGTACCGTCAGCATGCCCAGCCTGTCGCCCCGCTTTACGGGAGCCTTCACCGAATTTTCACAGGAGAGCTCATAGGTGAGTGCAGCATCCGTTCTGGGCAGAAGTTTGAACTCATCCCCGCCGAAAAAGGTCTTTACGCTTTCGCTCTTTCCAAGCTCCACGGGGATTTCCGGAGCTTCTGTGTCTCCCTTGAGCGAGCAGAGGGCATAGTTTGCAAAAGCAAAGGATAGCATCTGCTCGGCATCGTAATTTCGGCTGTCAGAGCTTTCCCCTTTCATTACCACTGCAATATACTCCACTCCATCCCGCTCCGCCGTGGCCGAAAGGCAGTAGCCTGCCTTGGCGGTGTAGCCCGTTTTAAGCCCGGTGCAGCCATCGTACCAGTACACCAGTTTATTTGTATTGCTCAGTTCAAACTCTCCGTTTCTTATGCTGTCCATCCAGATGGTTGTGTAGTTTTTGATAAGCTCGTGGGCGATAAGCTGGCGGGACATTATGGCCACATCGTGGGCGCAGGTATAGTGATTGTCATCGTCAAAAAGGCCGGTGCAGTTGGTAAAATTGGTGTCCTTCATGCCAAGCTCGGCAGCTCTTTTGTTCATGCGGCCCACAAAGGCCTCCTCGCTGCCGCTGATATGCTCCGCCATGGCCACGGCGCAGTCATTGGCGGAGACTACCGCAATGCATTTGAGCATATCACTGACGCTCATTTTCTCCCCCTGGGCAAGATACACACAGCTTCCCCCGAAGGAGGCCGCCCTTTCGCTGGCAGTAACGATATCCTCCAGCTTTATGGTGCCTGCCTCTATATCCTCAACTATAAGAAGCATGGTCATTATCTTTGTGACGCTGGCAGGGTGCAGATGCTCCTTTGAATTTTTTTCGTAGATAAGCTGCCCAGTGACCTTCTCCATCAGCACCGCCGAAGGCGATGAAACACTGGGTACAAGCTGAGGCGGCTGGGCGGCGTGAGAGCTTGCAGGGAAGGCCAGCGCCGCCAGTGCAAAAACAAGTAAAAGACAAATCATCCGTTTCAATATCCTGTACCTCGCTTTTCGCTTTTTTCTCTTACCGGAGCTTATGAGAGGAAAAGTTACAATATGAAAGGTTTACAGATTTATCCTTTTTTCGACAGCTGCGAATGAATACTACTGCATATATTTTTTATGAGCCCACGCGAAACCAAGGGTTTTGAACATTTTCCACATGGTTTTCAACATATGTCTTCTGAGAATAATTCAAATATTTTAAGCATATAGTTTACATAATTCAATTATTTTCGGTAAAAAACTTTTACGAAGCTTTCACAAAAATTTACAAATTTGTGCCTTGACGCTGATATGAGGCAAGAGTAAAATATGAGGCAAAGACAGATGAACCTCCGGTCCGGAAAGGAGCTTGGATGAAAAGAGTTTTCAAGTGGGATAAAAAATACCTGTACTGGGGTATAACGGGCTTTTCCGTTGTGGCCTGCGCCATACTTTTCTACATGGCGCTCAACTATATCGGTCTGCTGACGGACGGTATAGGCGCGGTTATCAAGATACTCAGCCCCTTTGTTTGGGGTCTTGTAATAAGCTGGATCATTTTCCCCATGATGCGTTCCTTTGAGGATAACCTCTTTATGCCTTTGGGTGAGCGCATACATAAGAAAAACCCCCAGACGGCCAAAAAATTTGCCCGCAGCTTTGCTGTGCTGCTTTCCGAGCTTGTTTTTCTGGCTGCCATTGCGGCTTTGGTGTATCTTATACTGCCTCAGCTCTATCAGAGCATTGAGACTATCGTGCGCAGCAGTGACGGCTACATAAGCTCCCTCACCACGTGGATAGAGACTGTGCTTATCGACTACCCGGAGATCGAAAGCTACCTGCTTTCCGCGGTAGGCACTTTGAATACAGGACTCATTGAGTGGCTGCAGACCACCATACTCCCCGAGCTTGGAAACCTTGTGACAAACGTTACCGCAGGCGTTTACTACGTGCTTATGGGCGTTTACAATCTTCTCATAGGCATTATTGTTTCCATCTATGTACTGGGCAATCTGGAAACCTTCCGGGCAAACGCAAAGCGTATGCTTTACAGCGCTGTCAGCGTGGACAATGCCAAGCGTTTTCTGGACGGCCTTAAGTTCACAAACCGCACCTTCATCGGCTTTCTCAACGGCAAGCTTCTGGACTCTGCCATTATCGGCCTTATCTGTTATGTCTGCTGCTCGCTTTTGAAAATGCCCTACGCCCTGCTTGTCAGCGTTATCGTTGGCGTGACCAACATAATCCCCTTCTTTGGCCCCTTCATCGGTGCCATCCCCAGCGGCATAATCATTCTCATGGTGTCTCCCCTGAAAGCGCTCATATTCGTGGTGTTCATCATCATCCTCCAGCAGGTGGACGGCAACATCATAGGTCCCAAAATTCTGGGCAGCACCACAGGTATCAACGGTTTCTGGGTAATGTTCTCCATCATTCTGGGCGCTGGACTCTTTGGTTTCTGGGGAATGCTTCTGGGTGTGCCGGTATTTGTGGTTATATATACCCTTATAAACCTGTCCATCGAGAAAAATCTCAGGGAAAAGGATCTGCCCTTTGAAACTTCCGACTATATCGGCATGGACTATATCGACCCGGTGAGCCGGGAGATAGTGAAGGTCAAAAGCGAAGATTCTCTCGGTGATACAGAGCCTCTTCCCGCCGCCGATGCGGTCCCGGCCAAGTCAGAATAAAAAGCCAAAAAACTGCCGCACAGCAAAAAAGCTGTGCGGCATTGGCGTATATAAATTATTATCTGTGGGCAAGAGTATCGTGGGCCTCAGTAAGGGCCGTCACAAGGGCAGTCACATCATCCTCCGCAGTAAAACGTGAAATGCCTATGCGTATGGCCCCGTCAATGAGCTTTGGATCAAGGCCCATGCTCTCCAAAACTATGCTTCGTCCGCCCTTTTTGCAGGCAGAGCTTTTGGATACGTACACATTCTTCGCCTCAAGATAGTTCATCAAAACCTCGCTGCGCCAGCCGGGCAGGGAGATACTGAGGATATGGGGTGCGGCGCTTTCGATATAGCGAAACTCCGGGATGTTTCCGGAAAGCTCCTTGATTATCCGCGCTTTCATCGTCCCCATGCGTGCAGCATTTTCGGCAATGTGCGGATAAGCTGCCTCACAGGCGGCTCCGAAGGCGGCTATCTGGGGCATGGCCTCAGTACCTGCTCTCCTGCCGTTTTCCTGCCCGCCGCCGACGATGAAGTTTTTTATCTTCACGCCCTCCTTTATGTAGAGAGCGCCCACACCCTTGGGGGCGTGTATCTTATGGCCGCTGACGCTTATCATGTCCGCTCCCAGAGTTTTGGCGGAAAAGGGCAGCTTCATGAAGGCCTGTACTGCATCGCTGTGGACAAGGGCCTGAGAGCCGCATTTTTTTATTGCCCGGGAAATGGCGGAAATATCCGTGACCGCGCCGGTTTCGTTATTGACCAACATGAGAGAAACGAGTATAGTATCTTCCCGGAGGGCATCAAGCACGCGCTCCACGCTGACCGTCCCGTCAGGCTCACCTTTGAGCCTTGTGACCTCAAAGCCGCGCCGCTCCAGCTCGTCGAGAGATTTTCGCACTGCGTCATGCTCAAGCTGGGAGGAGATTATGTGCCTTCCTTTTCTTTTCATGCTCTCGGCGCCGTATATTATGGCCCAGTTGTCGCTTTCGCTGCCGCAGGAGGTAAAGACAAGCTCTGTCGGTTTGCAGCCCAGTGCCTTTGCCACCTGCCCCCTCGCTCTGTCCAGAAGCTTTTTGGCCTCTCTGCCCTTGGTGTGGGTGGAGCTGGGGTTGCCGTAGCACACGCCCATGGCGTTCACCGCCGCCTCTATTGCCTCGGGACATACCTGAGTTGTGGCAGCGTTATCAAGATAGTGTTCCATGTTTCACCGTTCATATATTATTTTTGAGGTATTCGATGAAGTATATTATATCCACTCTGGGCTGCAAGGTCAACCAGTACGAGACTCAGGCCATGGAGAGCATACTGCAAAGCCACGGTCACGAAAGCTGCGCAAAGGGTGAAAGGGCCGATGCCGTTATTATAAACAGCTGCGCCGTCACCGCCGAGAGCGGCAGAAAGTCCCGCCAGACCATACGCAGGCTCCGGGATGAAAACCCCGGCTGCGTTGTGGCTGTATGCGGCTGCTATTCCCAGCTGGAGCCGGATGAAGTGGAAGCTCTGGGCTCAAAGGTCATCTTTGGCGCTGCCAACAGGAAGGACTTTGTGGCTGCGGTGGAAAAGGCCGTGGCTGAAGGCAGCAGCGAGAGGAATATTGATGAGCCCTTCAAGCGGCGTATTATAGAAGAATTGCCCGCCGGGGCAGTTGCGGGGCGCACAAGGGCCATGCTGAAAATTCAGGACGGCTGTGTGAATTTTTGCAGCTACTGCATAATCCCCTACACCCGGGGTCGCCTGCGCTCCCTGCCCATTGAAAAGGCCGTGGAGGAGACTATAAAGCTGCGGGATACAGGCTACAGGGAAATAGTTCTCACCGGCATTGAAGTGGCCTCTTACGGTGTGGATCTGCCCGGCAGGCCGGGCCTTGCCGATCTTATCTGCGCCTGCGCCGAGGTTTCCGGAGATATGCGGATACGCCTTGGCTCTCTTGAGCCTACGGTAATTACCGAGGACTTCTGCCGCAAGCTTGCCGACACCAAAAAGCTCTGCCGCCACTTCCATCTCTCCCTCCAGTCCGGCTGCGACAAAACCTTGAAAAACATGAACCGCAAATACGACACCGCCCGCTTTTATGAGGCCGTGGAGCTTTTGCGTAAATATTTCCCCGGCTGCGCTCTCACCTGTGACCTTATTACCGGTTTCCCCGGCGAGACAGAGGAAGACCATGCCGCCACCCTTGAATTTATAGGCCGCTGCGCCTTTGCGGATATGCACGTTTTCCCCTACTCCCGCCGCCCCGGCACCCCCGCCGACAGCATGCCCGGGCAATTAAGCCGCGCCGTGAAGGACAGACGCGCCGCCCAGGCCGCCGCCGTAGGCCGCAGGATGCGCGACGAGTTCATGGCCGCCAGTGTGGGTGCTACCCTCAGCGTGCTTTTCGAGACTGAGGAGGACGGCATTTGCACCGGACACAGCGATACCTACCTGCCCGTTTCCGTCAAGGCACACAATCTCAGGGGCCAAACCCTTGACATTGTCATCCGTTCCTACGAAAATGCTTTATTGCAGGGTGAACTGCTTTGACAGTTCCATCAGTTTGATATATAATTAACAAAATTGTTCCTCAGGAGTTTTCAACATGAGCGACAGAGTATTTAATTTTTCCGCCGGCCCCTCCGTCATGCCGGAGAGTGTGCTGAAAAAGGCGGGCAGTGAGATTTTAAACTACGGCGGCAGCGGCATGTCCGTTATGGAGATGAGTCACCGCTCAGCTGCTTTCACAGATATCTTCAATAATGTAAAGGCCACGTTCAAAAGCCTTATGAATGTGCCGGACAGTCATGAGGTGCTCTTTTTGCAGGGCGGCGCCACCGCGCAGTTTGCTTCCATCCCCATGAATCTTATGAAAAGCGGCAGCGCAGACTACGCCGTCACCGGGCATTTTTCAAAAAAGGCCGCGGTGGAGGCTGAAAAATACGGCAGCGTGCATATAGCCTGCGACACTTCCGCTGAAAACCACAGCGTGATCCCTGCCCAGTCCGCGCTTTCCCTCACTGACATCAGCGATTATTTCTACTACTGCGCCAACAACACCATCTACGGTACCCAGTGGCAGTATGTACCCTCAAGTGCTGCTCCGCTGGTCTGCGACATGTCCTCGGAGATTCTTTCAAAGCCAGTGGATGTTGAAAAATACGGCCTTATCTACGCCGGAGTCCAGAAGAACATGGCCCCCGCGGGACTTACCGTGGTGATAATCGACAAGTCCCTTGCAGGCCATGAAATGCCCATCACGCCGGAGATTTTCAGCTACAAGGAAATGATTTCCAAAGACTCCATGCTCAACACGCCCCCCTGCTGGTGCATATATATGCTGGGGCTTACCTGTGACTGGGTGCGCGAAATGGGCGGTCTTTCCGCCATGGAGGAGCTGAGCATTGAGCGCTCAAGACTCATTTACGACGTACTGGACGAGAGCCGCTTCTACACCGCCCACGCCCAGGCTGACAGCCGCAGCCGCATGAATGTCACCTTCCGCACCCCCTCCGATGCACTGGACGCGGAATTTGTGAAGGGTGCGGCGGCGCTGGGCCTTGTAAATCTCAAGGGTCATAAGAAAACCGGAGGACTGAGAGCCTCTCTCTATAACGCTATGCCCATCGAGGGCGCAGTGAAGCTTTCCGAGTATATGAAGAAATTTGAGGTAGAACATGTATAATATAAAGACAATGAACAGTATTTCCCTTGCCGGTATCGAGGTTTTGGAGCGCAAGGGCTGCAAGGTGGGCAAGGATGTGGCAAAGCCTGAGGGTATGCTCATCCGCTCGGCCGACCTGCATGAGTATGAGTTTAACGATGAGCTTCTGGCCATTGCCAGAGCCGGTGCAGGCTACAACAACATCCCCATTGAGGATTGCGCTGAAAAGGGTATAGTTGTTTTCAACAGCCCCGGCGCAAATGCCCAGGCTGTCATGGAGCAGGAGATATGCTCCCTTGTGATGTCCTCAAGGGATGTGCTGGGCGCTATCGACTGGGTGCGTTCCATCGCAGGCGAGGGTGAAAACATACCCAAGCTTGTGGAAAAGGGCAAATCCTCCTTCGCAGGGCCTGAGATAATGGGCAAGACTCTCGGTGTTATCGGCCTTGGCGCAGTTGGCGCGCTGGTGGCCAATGCAGCTTTGGAGCTGGGCATGACAGTATACGGCTACGATCCCTTCATGTCCGTTGAGGCCGCGTGGCAGCTTTCCCGCTCCGTCATCCACTGCGACACGCTGGACGAGATTTTCAGAAACTCTGACTATATAAGCCTCAATGTGCCCTACACCGAGACTACCCACCACCTTATAAACGCCCAGTCTCTGAGAAAGATGAAGGACGGCGTGAGAATTATAAACGAGTCCCGGGCCGAGGTTGTAAATGACGAAGCCATGGCAATTGCCCTTGACAGGGGCAAGGTTGCAAAGTACGTGACTGACTTCCCCAATGAGACTATTCTCAAAGCCCCCAACGTTATCGCCATGCCCCATCTGGGCGCCTGCACCCCCGAAAGCGAGGACCGCTGCGCCGTGATGGCAGCAAGAGAGCTGTATGACTACCTTCTCAACGGCAACATCAAAAACTCCGTAAACCTGCCAAACGCCTCTCTGAGCCGCATGGGTGTATGCCGTCTCTGCGTTATACACCACAATGTGCCCCGAATGATCACCCGTATTCTGGACTTTATAAGCGACAGGAACATAAACGTTGAGCACATGATAAATAAGCCCCGCGACAAATACGCCTACACCATCGTAGACCTTAGCGAGCGCATAGGCAAGGAAGTAGCCGACGCAATACTGGCCATGGACGATGTTATAAGGGTAAGGGTTATATAAGAAGCAAAGCCGGACTCCTTCTGGAGCCCGGCTTGATTTTTCGCCCAAAGCTTAAAATCTCTCGTAGGAGACGGCTTTCCCGTCCCGGAAACAGCGCGCAAAAGGCGGAACGGGAAACCCGTTTCCTACAACAAGAACGCCCCGTCCTTTTCCACAAAAACAGCGCCATATATTCTCCCTAATGCACAAGCGCATTTTGCTTGCTTTGGCGGCAAAGTGCGTTATAATATTAACAGTAAAAGAGAATTGTGTTCATTTTTATTGGAGGAACGCCGTGCAGTACGTAAAGCCGGAATTGAGAGAGCGCATAGTTTCAGCGGCCAGAGATGAGTTTTTCCGCAAGGGCTATAAGGGTGCGGCCATGAGGGATATTGCCGCCGCGGCGGGCACTTCTCTGGGCAATCTCTATCGCTACTATAAAAGTAAGCAGGAGCTTTATGCCGCCGTGGTCACGCCGGTGATAGACGAATGTGTGGAGCGCACTGAAAGGCTTTTTGACGTTTCCCCTTCCGGTATTGAGCGCAGCGCCACTGCAATGGTCAGCTTTGTGGGTGACAATAAGGAGGTTTTCCAGATACTTGTCTCCGGTCCGGCGGAGCATTACGCCGAATTTCTGCGCCGCTTCTCCGAAAGCCTTTCCCACAGGATACAGGCCTACGCGCTGCAAAACAGTTCAAAATCCGCGCTGCACCTTGAAAACCCCGGCTTTTTTGATGCGGTGGCCTTGGGCTGCATAGCCAGCCTCAGACCGCTGATGGAAAATTTTGACGATGAGCTGCGGCTGAGGGCGCAGGTGCTGGAGCTGTGGCGTTTTCTTTTCTCGGACTTTATGGTCAGGCTTGAGCATATGCACGGGTCTGACGTGAGTTTATAAAATAATCAAACAGGAGGAATGCACATGTCAGATGTCAAAAGATTCCTTCCCCACTATGACGTTATCGTTGTAGGCTCCGGCATGGGCGGCATGACTGCCGCCGGTAAGCTGGCAAAGGAAGGAAAGAAAGTTCTGCTGCTGGAAAAGCATAATTTGACCGGCGGCTATGCCACAAGCTTCGTAAGAGGCCGCTACGAATTTGAGGTCAGCCTTCACGAGGCCTGCGAGTTCGGCGACGGTCTGGACGGCGCAGGCTACGGCGCCTGCCGCGCCATGTTCGACGATATCGGCGTGGATCTGGACTGGGTGAAGGTGCCCGATGCCTACCGCGTAATCCTCACCGACATGGATGTGGACTTCACCATGCCCTTCGGCATTGAAAACTGCATCGAAGCCATCGAGAAGCTGGAAAAGGGCAACGGCAAGAAGGTACGCAACTACTTCAAGCTCTTTGAGGAGATCAACGAGGCCCTTGAGTACATAGGCTCCTGCGGCAAGGCAGGCCCTGAGCCCAAGGTCATGGCCACCAAGTACTCCTCCTTCCTGCGCACTGCCGCCTACGACACAAACGAGGTCAACAAGTCCTTCAAGTTCGGCCCCAAGACCGAAAACGTGCTCAACGCATACTACGGCTACATAAGCCGCCATCTGGACGAGGCCAGCTTCACCGTCTGGGCGCAGATGATATACATCTACCTCCGTGACGGCGCGCACGTGCCCACCAAGACCTCCCACGAGATAGCCAACGCCCTCGAAAAAGCCATCCGCAAGCACGGCGGTCAGATAGAGACCAACGTGAAGGTGGAAGAGTACATCCTTGAAAACGGCCGCTGCGTGGGCGTAAGGACCGCCGACGGCGATGTCATCAAGGCAGATTTCGTCATCTCCAACGGCAACCCCACCAAGTCCATCGTGGACATGATGGACCGCTCCCAGGTGCCCGAAGAGGCCTACAAGCTGGCAGGCGCACGCAAGCAGCTGGCCTCCCCCTTCCTTGTATACATGGGTCTTGACGCACTGCCTCAGGAAATGGGCATTGACAGCTATGAGTACTTCATAGGCCGCGACATGGACACCGAGCGCATCTGGACCGAGACCAACGACTGGGAGCCCCACACCAAGGTCTCCGCCACCTGTCTGGACGTGGCCATCCCCGGCTTCACCGGCCCCGACCGCTGCCAGCTGAACTTCACCACCATCTATGATCCCGATGCCCTGCACAAGTCCGGCATGACCAAGTACGACTACCTGCCTGAGAACGAGCGCTTTGCCAACGTGCTTATCGACTACTTTGAAAAGAGCACCGGAGCAAAAATACGCGACCACATTGAGGAGCTGGTCATCGCCACTCCCGCCACCTTCACCCGCTACTGCGAGGCCTTCAAGGGTAATATCTACGGCTACGTCTGCTCCGCCATTGACGGCGCGGTTCCCCGTACCCTTGCACAGGAGAAGGAGCGCTACATCCCCGGTCTGGACTTCGTAGGCAGCGCAGGCTACCGCGCCCACGGCTACTCCAGCGCCATGACCAACGGCTATCAGGTAGCGCAAGTAGTTCTTGAGAAACTGGGAGGTGCTGAGAATGGCTAAGAAAGCAAAAGTCAGCGTACGCGGCTATTTCAAAGATCTTATGGGTTGGTTCGGGCTTATGAAGGCCCGTCAGGCATGGATAGATGCCGGCGACCCCAATATTGACACCACCGACAACGCGGCAAAGCTGGCAAAGGAGCTGCACGCCGACGCTGTCAACGCAAAGATAATAAAGATAAAGGATGAGACCCCCTCCACCAAGACCTTCACCTTCAAGGCTCTTGAGGGCAGCACTATGCCCTACTTCAACGCAGGCCAGCACATCTCCGTGAAGTTCTGCATTGACGGCAAGTGGGTCACCCGTCCCTTCTCCGTGTCCTCCTGCCCCAGAGATACTGATGAGGGCATTCTGGAGATAACCCTCAGAAAGATGCCCGGCGGCTATGTGACGGGCTGGGTATGGGATAACTGGAAGGAAGGCACAGAGGTCCTCTTCAACGGCGCATTCGGTGACGGCTACTGGTCAGCCATCCGCGACAGAGAGCATGTGGTCGGCATTGCAGGCGGCTCCGGCATTACCGCCTTCCGCTCCATCGCCAAGGATATGGCCACCTCCGGCAGGCCCCGTAAGTTCACCATTCTCTACGGCTCCCGCTCTCAGGACGATATAATCTTCTTCGATGAGCTAAACGAGATCGCCGCCGCCTCCAATGGGGCGATAAGCGTACATCACGTGCTGTCCGAGCCTAAGGAAGGCTGGACGGGCGAGACCGGCTTCATCGGCGCGGATATAATAAAGAAGCTTGTGCCCGACTGGGACAATGTCAGCTACTTTGTCAGCGGCCCTCAGCCCATGTACGATTTCCTTGAGGGTGAGTTCAAGAAAATGGGCATCCGCAAAAAGTTCATCCGTATGGAAGAGTACGGCGAGACTGCGGACATCACCACATCCCCCCTCTATCCCAAGGGCAAGGAGGACAAGAGCTTCAAGATAAAGGTCATCTTCGGTCTGGACGAGCAGGTCATCGATGCCAAGGCCACCGACACGGTGGTGGTATCCCTTGAGAAGGCCGGGCTTGCCCCTGACAGCCACTGCCGCTCCGGCGCCTGCGGCTGGTGCAGAAGCCTTTTGCTTGAGGGCGAGGTATGGCAGCGTCCCCAGTCTGACGGCGTGAGAATGAGCGACAAGGAGCACGGCTATTTCCACCCCTGCTCCGCCTACCCCATGAGCGACATTACCATTCAGGTCACCTCCAGACTGTGATTTGACCTCAGAATATCACTAAAAGAAGCGGTTCTTACCGCTTCTTTTTTACCTGAAAAAAGTTCAGAAAAATCCGCGGTCTTTTGTCTTTCCACGGCGGACACAGCCCTAAATGTGTCTTTCGTCAAAAATGCACGAAAAGCTTTTTTCATTTTTGTATATTTCTGCAAATTTCTTTCAGGGCTGACAATTATTCTTTACAATTATCTTTCAGGATGATAATATCTTAACTTGGAAGTGCATTTTGCACTCGGACAATATTACAGGAGGAAATCTACATGAAAAAGATCCTTGCATTGGTTCTTACCCTCACTATGGTTTTCGCTCTGAGCGTTCCTGCTTTCGCAGCTGAGCCCCAGGTCGAAGTATTCTGGTACGAAGAGTCCGACGTTTACCTCAGCACCGTTCGCGCTGAGCTGAACAATGAGCTTGATGCTCTGGGCGTAAAGTACAACAATCAGTTTGCCGGCACCGACCAGGCAAAGCAGCTTGACCAGATCCGTACCGCTATCTACGGCGGCGCAAATCTGCTGGTTGTCAACGTTGTCACCTCCGGTGACCCCGACACCGCTCAGGCTATCCTTGACGAGGCTGGCGACATCCCCGTTATCTTCTTCAACCGTGCAATCGGCACCGATGGCACTGACAACGAGGTTCTCGATGCAGCTGAGGCAGCTTGCTTCATCGGCACCGACGCTCCCGAAGCCGGCCACATGCAGGGCAAGATGGTTGGCGACTACGTTCTCGCTAACTACGAAGACATCGACCTGAACGGCGACGGCGAGATCTCCTACGCCATGTTCAAGGGCCAGGAAGGCAACGTTGAGGCTATCTACCGCACCCAGTTCGGTCAGGAAGATGCTGACGCCATCCTCACTGAGGCAGGCAAGCCCGCTCTCGTTTACTTCGATGCAGAGAACACCGACAAGTACCAGGTAGACCTTGACGGCGCATGGTCCGCAAAGGCAGCCACCGAGTACATGGACACCAACCTCGTTACCTACAATGAGGCCAACGGCAACATGATCGAGCTCGTTATCTGCAACAACGACGGTATGGCAGAAGGCGTTGTCGCCTCCCTGCAGAAGGCCGGCTACAACATTGACGATGGTCACGTTGTTCCCGTTTTCGGCGTTGACGCAACCGACAACGCAAAGGCTCTGATCGCTGACGGCGCAATGACCGGTACTGTCAAGCAGGACAACGTCGGTATGGCTCAGGCTATCGCTCTGACCGTTCAGGCAGTTCTCGACGGTGCTGCTCCTGTTGATGCTCTCGCAGCTCTCAACGACGAGCGCTTCACCATCGCTCCCGACTGCGCTGGCAAGCTGTTCGTTGCATACGCACCCTACACCGGCGAGTAATTTATACTCCCCTGTAAAGGCGCAAATCACGTAAACCCAAGGGCAAGTGCCGCTTTTGCGGCACTTGCCTTAAGGTGTGTTTTGAGAAGGCAAAGCATGCTCGGGACGGCGCTTGGATAAGTGCCGCGCCGACTGTGCTTTCGGTGCAGTACATAGTACAATAATCCCCGGCAAAGGAGGAGAGGACCCCTATGGATCAGAATGTTCTGCTGAAAATGGTGGACATTACCAAAACCTTCCCCGGCGTCAAGGCTCTGGATCACGTCTCTCTCACTGTGGAAAAGGGTACCGTTCACGCTCTCATGGGCGAAAACGGCGCCGGTAAGTCCACTTTGATGAAGTGCCTTTTCGGTATCTACGGCAAGGACGATGGTCACATTTACCTCAACGGCGAGGAAATCGACTTCAAGAGCAGTAAGGAAGCTCTGGACAATGGCGTTGCCATGGTGCATCAGGAGCTTAACCAGGCGCTCAAACGCTCCGTTATGGACAATATCTGGCTGGGTCGCTACCCCAAAATTGCCGGTATCGCCGTGGACGAGCGCAAGATGTACAAGGACACGATGGCTGTGTTCAAGGAGCTGGAGATCGACGTAGATCCCCACCGCATCATGAGCACCATGCCTGTCTCCCAGAGACAGATGGTGGAAATAGCCAAGGCCGTTTCCTATAACTCCAAGGTCATCGTTTTTGACGAGCCCACTTCCTCTCTCACCGAGGAAGAGGTTGAGCATCTTTTCAAGATAATCAACATGCTCCGTGACCGTGGCGTGGGCATCATCTACATTTCCCACAAAATGGCCGAGATCAAGCGCATTTCCGACTACATAACCGTCATGCGTGACGGTCAGTGGGTCGCCACCGAGCGGGCTGAGGATCTGGAAATGGCTGACATTATCCGCCTGATGGTTGGCCGTGAGCTGACAAACCAGTTCCCCCCCAAGACCAACACTCCCGGTGAGACCTACCTTGAGGTCAAAAACATCACCGGTATGTACAACCACCTTCGCGATGTATCCTTCTCCGCCCGCCGCGGCGAGGTCCTGGGTCTTGCAGGTCTGGACTCCTCCGGTCGTACCGAAACTCTGGAGAGCATCTTCGGCGTGCGTACCCGCAAGGAAGGCGAGGTTTATCTGGACGGTAAGCGCTGCTTTAACCGTGACCCCGGCGAGTCCATCAAGAACGGCTTTGCCCTTCTGACTGAGGAGCGCCGCGCCACCGGTATATTCAGCATCCTCAATATCCGCGAAAACACCGTTATCTCCAGTCTCAAGCGCCATCTGCGCTTCGGACTGTGGCTGAGCGACAAGTCCCAGAGAGAGGACACCCAGCGTTACATTGACGCCCTGCGTACCAAGACCCCCACTCAGGAGACCAAGATACGCGCCCTCTCCGGCGGTAACCAGCAGAAGGTCATCATTGGCCGCTGGCTTCTGACCGAGCCCGACGTACTGCTTCTGGACGAGCCTACCCGCGGTATCGACGTAGGCGCAAAGTACGAGATATACCAGCTTATTCTTGATCTGGCAAACAAGGGTAAGACCGTTATCATGGTCTCCTCCGAAATGCCGGAGCTTCTGGGTGTGTGTGACCGTATCGTGGTCATGTCCGGCGGCCGTGTGGCCGGCGAGGTCGATGCCCGCAACACCACTCAGGAAGAGATAATGACCCTTGCGGCCAAGTATGTTTAAGGAGGATATGAGAAATGGCAAATCCCATTGCAAATCTCCAGCGCATTTCCGCTGAATACAGCCAGATGGACAAGAAGGACAAGAGAAGGTTTTGGACCGATGGCATCCTCAACAACGCTCTCTACATCCTGATGCTGGCTTTCTGTATATACACCGCTATCAAGCAGCCCAACTTCGTGTCCTGGGGCTCTCTGGGCAACCTTGTAGTTCAGGTGGCCGCATACCTGCCCATGGCACTGGGTATTGCAGGCTGTATCGTTCTGACCGGTACTGACCTTTCCGCAGGCCGTGTCTGCGGTCTGACCGCCGCCGTCACCGGCGTGTTTCTCCAGAAGTCTGACTTCGCCAACAAGATGTTCACCTCCCTGCCCGAAGTGAACGGCTGGTGGATCGCCGTTACTTTGCTGACCGTTATCGCCATTGGCGCTCTGATCGGCCTTGTCAACGGCTTCTTCGTGGCAAAGTTCAGCCTGCACCCTTTCATAGTCACCCTCTCCACCCAGCTTATCACCTACGGCATCATCCTTTGGTTCTTTGCCCTTAACGGCAACAACGGTCAGCCCATCTCCGGTCTGAGCGCTGAGTACAAGGACTTCGTCGGCGGCGAGCTTTTCCGTCTCGGCCCTGCAAGAATTCCCATGTACGTGCTTTATGCCGTTATCCTGACCGCTCTTATGTGGTTCATCTGGAACAAGACCTCCTTCGGCAAGAATATGTTCGCAGTCGGCTCCAACGCCGAGGCCGCCCGCGTCTCCGGTGTCAACGTGTTCTGGACCACCGTTCTGGTACACACCCTTGCCGGCGCAATGTACGGCTACTCCGGCTTTGTCGAGGGCTATCGCGCAGGCTCCATCGCAGCCTCCACCGGCCTCAACTACGAGTGTGACGCTATCGCAGCCTGTGTTATCGGCGGCGTATCCTTCGTCGGCGGTACCGGTAAGATAAGCGGCATCGTGCTGGGCGTTGTTATCCTGCGCATCATCTTCATCGCTCTGACCATGCTGGGCGTTGACTCCTCCAGCCTTTACATCATCAAGGGCGCCATCATCCTCTGCGCCTGCTCTCTGGATATGCGCAAGTATCTGGTGAAGAAGTAATGAACCCCTCTTCCCCAGAGCAAAACGAAAGGACTCAGCCAAGAGAGCTGAAAGGACTTTACAAGGGCGTGAAGGTGTCGGTGAAAACGCTGGACATCGTTATCGTGCTTTGTGTGCTGGCAATAGTTCTTTTCGTGGCTGTTGATCTTCAAAGCCCCGGCTTTACAGTCAGCTTTGATCCCAATGGCGGCACCGATGTGCCTGCCCAGACCCAGATGTACGGGGAGGCCCTTGCGCTGCCCTCTCCCCCTACACGCGAGGGCTACAGCTTCACAGGCTGGTACAAGGATCACGCCTGTTTCGAGCTATGGAATATGGAGGAGGACACGATACAGTCTGATCTGACCCTCTATGCCGGTTGGGAGAAAAATTTGAGCTGATAAAATCATGCAGAGGCTTGAAATAAGCCTCTGCATTTTTCAATTTCAGATAGGAGATATTACCATGTCCGTACCTGCTCTTATAATAGCACCCCATATGAAAAAGGCCCTTGATGAGGGATTTGAGCTGGCCTTCGGCGGCGCTGCCCAGCGTTATTTCTCCGCTCCCGGGCGCACCGAGATAGGCGGCAACCATACAGACCACCAGCGCGGCCATGTTCTGGCCGGTGCTGTCAACCTTGACACCGTGGCAGCAGTACGCATAAACGACAGCCGCTATATCTGCGTCAAGTCCCAGGGCTACCCTCTCTGCAAAGTCTGCATTGATGAGCTGGAAGTAAAGAGCGAGGAAGTGAACACCACCCCCGCACTTATCCGCGGTGTGGCTGCCCGCTTTGCCCAGCTTGGCTGCACTCTGGGCGGTTTTGACGCCTACTGTGAGTCCACCGTTCTCCCCGGCTCTGGCCTTAGCTCCTCCGCCGCCTTTGAAGTGCTTATCGGCACTATCATAAACCACCTTTTCTTTGACTGTCAGGCCAGCCAGCCCATGGTGGCCCAGATAGGCAAGTACGCCGAGAACGTGTACTTCGGCAAGCCCAGCGGACTCATGGACCAGACCGCCTCCGCCGTGGGCGGCCTTGTAACCATCAACTTTGCCGACACAAACAAGCCCGTCATCCGTCCCGTCAGTTTTGACTTTTCTTCCTGCGGTCATGCCCTTTGCATAGTGGACAGCAGAGCAAGCCATGCGGATCTGACCGATGAGTATGCCGCCATCCCCAAGGAGCTGGCCTCCATCTGCGCCCACTTCGGCGTGGATGTGACCACCCGGATAGATGAGGATGAGTTCTTTGCAGTTATCCCCAAGCTGCGCGAAAAGTGCGGTGACAGGGCGGTACTCCGCGCTATCCATGAGTTTCAGGACAATGCCCGCGTGCTCAAGCAGGTTGCTGCTCTGGAAGAGGGCGACTTTGACCGTTTCCTCCAGCTTATAACCGAGAGCGGTCAGTCCTCCTGGGTCTATCTTCAGAACGTTGTGCCCGCCGGCGCTACCTTGCATCAGGATGTGGCTGTGGCTCTGGCTCTGTGCGAAAAGTACCTTGAGGGCAAGGGCGCTTACCGTGTCCACGGCGGCGGCTTTGCAGGCACTGTGCAGGCTTTTGTGCCTTATGAGCTTCTGGACAGCTTCAGGACCGGCATTGATAATGCACTGGGCGAAGGCTCCTGCCACGTGCTGAGCATCCGTCCCCAGGGCGGCGTTGAGATGGAGGTAGAGGAATGAAAATAGAGCATTATATCGACTCTCTCGTATGCTACGCCATGAACCGGGGTCTGGCTGAGCCCTGTGACCATCAGGTGCTGGTAAACAGACTTCTTGACATACTCCGCATTGATGAGTATGAGCCCTCCTGCGAGCCTCTTACAGAGGATATCGAGGAGATACTGGCAGGTATTCTCAGCTATGCCTGCGAAAAGGGCCTCTGTGATGACAACATCACCGCCCGGGATATCTTTGACACCCGCATTATGGGTGCGCTGACCCCCATGCCCCGGGAAATCATCCGTGAGTTTTACAGCCGCTTTGAAAAAAGCCCCCTTGAGGCTACCGACTGGTACTATGCCCTCAGCTGCGACACCGACTATATCCGCTCCTATCGCATCAAGAAGGACATGCGCTGGAAGTATGAGAGTGAATACGGCCCGATGGACATCACCATAAACCTCTCCAAGCCCGAGAAGGACCCCAAGGCCATCGCTGCTGCCCGTACCGCGCCCCAGTCCGGTTATCCCAAGTGTCAGCTCTGCCGCGAAAACGAGGGCTATGCAGGCCGCATGAACCACCCCGCAAGGGCAAACCACCGCATAATCCCCATCACCGTTGCAGGTGCGGACTGGTTTTTCCAGTACTCCCCCTATGTGTACTACAATGAGCACTGCATCGTTTTCAACTCAAAGCACATCCCCATGGTCATTGACCGCCCCGCCTTTGAAAAGCTGCTGGATTTTGTGGGCCTGTTCCCCCACTATTTCGTAGGCTCCAACGCGGACCTGCCCATCGTGGGCGGCTCCATACTCAGCCATGAGCATTTTCAGGGTGGACACTACACCTTCGCCATGGAGACCGCTCCCGCCGAGTGCAAAATAAGCTTCACCGGCTTTGAGGATGTGGAGGCCGCCATCGTAAAGTGGCCCATGAGCGTTATCCGCCTCACCGGGAAAGAGCCTGCACGCCTTGCCGAGCTTGCAGACAAAATACTCACTCTTTGGCGCGGCTACTCCGATGAGAGCGCCGGTGTCGTCGCCTTCTCCGACGGGGAGCCCCACAACACCATCACCCCCATTGCCCGCCGCCGTGCTGAGCTTTATGAGCTGGATCTGGTGCTGCGCTGCAACATCACCACGGCCGAGCATCCTCTGGGCGTATTCCATCCCCATGCGGACAAGCACCACATAAAGAAGGAAAACATCGGCCTTATCGAGGTCATGGGTCTTGCCGTGCTGCCCAGCCGCCTGAAAACTGAGCTTGCAGCTTTGAAGGACGCCATACTCAGCAGCGCTGACATAAAGGCCGACGAAGTCCTCTCCAAGCACGCAGACTGGGTGGAGGAGATAAAGACCCGCCGGAGCTTTGATGAGAGCAACGCCATGGACATTCTCCTCGAGGAGACTGGCCGGGTGTTCGCCGCCGTTCTGGAGGACGCAGGCGTATTCAAGTGCAGCGCCGAGGGCAGAGCGCAGTTCATGGCCTTTGTGGAGCATGTGAACAAAAACTGAATTAGCCAAAACTAAAAAGGTGAAGCCCGAAAAGCTTCACCTTTTTGTTTTGATCAGTATTATTTGTTTACCGAGAAGAAGTCGTAAAGCTCCTTTTCGTTTCTGAGCACCACTTCCGGTGCGCCGTGGAGCATAACATTGTCAAAGCCGTCGATAAATGAGCGGGCATCGGTCTTGTAGCCTATGCAGCGCTTGCCCTTGGCGTAGCAGTAGCCCAGTTCAAAGCAGGCGCCCTCGTCGGGGACTCTGCCGTCAAAGATAAAGAGGATGGTGTCGCACCAGTCCATATGCTCACAGTCCAGCTTGAATAGGTAGTTGCGCTTGGGCATCCCATCTATCACATCGGGCAGATCGGCCACACAGCCACCGTCACGCTGGGGCAGAAAAGTCTCATGGCCGCAGCTTTCCACGATATCGGTAACACGCTGGTTGAAGGCTCTCTCGCCCTCATTGAAAAGAGGGGCGGCAACATATATTTTCATAGTGTTTCTCCCTTATCCCATGCAATTAAGCTGGATTATCTCCAGCACCAGCTTTGCCGCCGTGTCCAGATTTTCAACCGTGGTGTGCTCATAGGGGCCGTGACCGGCATAGCCGCCAGTGCCAAGATTGGGGCAGAGAAGGCCCCGGAAGGAAAGCTGCGCCCCGTCGGTGCCGCCGCGGATGGGCTTACGCTCAGGCTCCATGCCCAGAGCGCGAAGGGCCTTTTCCGCAAGCTCTATTATCTCGGGCCGCTCATTGACCTTTTCAAACATATTCCTGTACTGGTCGCGGAGGCTGAGCTTTGCAGTGCCTGCGCCGTACTTTTCGTTTATGAGCTCTTCGATATGGCGAAGGGTATCTTTTCTCATCTCAAGCTTTGCCCCGTCATGGTCGCGGACGATGTAGCTGAGCTTTGCCTGCTCCACATCACCCTGCATGTCCGTCAGGTGGTAAAAGCCCTCGTAGCCCTCGGTGTGAGCGGGAATGTCTCCGGCGGGCAGCATGGAATTTATCTCCATAGCCACAAGGGAAGCGTTTATCATGGTATTTTTGGCATCCCCCGGATGAACAGAGAGGCCCTTTATCTCCCACTCAGCTGCAGCGGCGTTGAAGGTTTCGCAGTTGACCTCGTTAAGTTCGCCCCCGTCCACGGTGTAGGCAAAGTCCGCGCCGAAGGCCTCAATATCCAGAAGCGCCGCGCCGTGGCCCACTTCCTCGTCGGGAGTAAAGCAGACGGCTATGCGGCCATGGGGGATCTCTTCCTTTATTATCTTCTCACAGGCTGCCATGATTGCTGCAACACCCGCCTTATCGTCGGCGCCCAGAACAGTGCTGCCGTCGGTGGTGATGAGGGTGTGACCCACAAGCTCTTTCAGGTGAGGGTACTTTTCCGGACTGAGCACTCGGCCGCTGTCGCCAAGCTTTACATCGCCGCCGGCGTAGTTTTCAACTATCTGGGGATTAACGTTTTCGCCGGAGAAGTCGGGAATGGTGTCCAGATGGGCGATAAAGCCGATGCTGGGCCTGTTCTCATAGCCCTTGGTGGCGGGGATATAGCCGTAAACATAGGCGTGCTCATCGCATACGACCTTCTCCATGCCCATATCACGCATTTCCTTTTCCAGCAGCCTTGCCAGATCAAACTGGACGGCGCTGGTGGGGGTAATATCATCCCTGTCCACACTGGCGGAGTGAACCTTTACGTATCTTAAAAACTTTTCGGCAGTATTCATATTTTCAACATCCTTATAAAAACTATAACGGATGAATTATAACACGCACAGCGCAGGCAAATCAAGTTTTTGCCTGCGCTGTGTTATCATATGTGGAGTTTTCAGCCCACGAGATGGTGGGTTCCGGCAAAGAGCGATACCTGTCCGGGGAAACGCTGCACCTGCACATACATGGGCGCGCCCTTCTGGTCGCCCTCAAAGTACACGGTGAGATAGAAGTTTTCCATTTTGCCAAGCTCAGAGAGTAAGGTATCGCCGGAGGGAGTTTCCCATGTCTGGTTATAGAACACATCCTCCACCGTCTCGCTTATGGTATAGCCGGGGAAGCCCCAGTATTCAGCGAGCAATGTGCAGAAGCGGTCTATCGTCATATCCGCATCGAAAATATCCTCATAATTATCATAGTAGTACATGGTCATGGGCTGGGTGTTGCCCTTATCGTCAACAGGCACTTCCATGATAAATTCCTCTGTGGGCTCGGCATCCTCACCGGCATAGGCCTCGATAGCCATGTCGATTATCATGCCTGTGGCGGTGTCCACCTCCAGATTTATAAGATAGCCCTCGTCCGGATTCCATCGGACGCAGTAACGGTGGGGGAAGATGCGCTCATACCAGTACTCGTCCCCCTGCCGCTCCTCAAGCTCCATTACAAAGTCCGCCTCGCCTTCAAAGCGTAGCTTTTCCGACAAAAGCCCTATTTCTTTAAGCTTCTCAAGCTCCTGTGCCGCCACCTTTTTTGCGCCCTCGGGGCTGTTTATCATTTTCGCACCCGCATAGGCTGTAACGGTGAAGAGAGATGCGATTATTGCGGCAACGATGAATATTTTGGCAAGCTTTCTGCCGCCTTTTCCTTTTACGTGTTTATAATGCATAAGTTCCAGCGCCTCCTGTTTATAGCTGTCCCCTACAAGCTCCAGTGCGTCTATTATCCTTTCGCTGTTCACAGCAGGCCCTCCTTTACAAGATGGGTTTTAAGCTTTGTACGGCTTCGGTGGAGAGAGCTTTTTATTTTGCCGGGTGAAAAACCGGTGCTCTCCGCGATCTGCGCCACGGACGCAATGAGCCAGTAGCGGCACATGAATATTCTCCGGTCATCACTGGAAAGAGTGGAGAGAAAGGCTTCGATTTCGCCCGCAAGCTCCTTTAGCTCCAGCTCGTCCTCGAGGGGAACAGAGCTGCCTATAACAGTATCCAGCTCATCGTAGCAAAGGGCGTATTCCCCGCCGCCCCGCCTGTCCGCATAGCGGCGTCTTAAGCACATGAGGCTCAGCTTTCGCACGATGCCGATAAGATAGGCCGAAAGATGCACCGGGTATGTGGGCGGGATGGCGTTCCATGCAGCAAGATACGTATCGTTTACGCACTCCTCACTGTCCTGACGGCTTGTGAGGATGTTTTCCGCCACCGCCCGGCAGCTTCTGCCGTATTTTCTATCCGTTTCCGCTATGGCCTGCTCGTCGCGGGCAAAGTACAGTCTTATTATCTTCTCGTCTTCCATGACGACCTCCTGTTTGTTGAGCGCTCTTGTACATATAGTTGCATTTTTTCATGAAAGGTTGCAGAAAAAGTGGAGATTTTTAAAGCCGCTGCTTTTGCAGCGGCTCCAGAGTGTTGACAAAGTCCTATCCAAAGGCTCCCCTGTGTAAGGGGAGCTGTCGAGCGTATGCGAGACTGAGGGGTTGTTTTGCGGGTAAATGTTTCAAATTTTGTGATTTTATGGCAAAATGCTGATTTTTACGTTAAAACAATCCCTCCGGCTTCGCTTCGCTCAGCCACCTCCCTTTGCACAAGGGAGGCTTTTTTGCGGTCATTTTAGCTTTGTCTACAGTCTCAGCCGCTGCTTTTGCAGCGGCTCAGCGTGCCTCATGCGCCGTAGATGCTAAGATTGTCTATGGCGTTTTGCATGATGAAGTGTATCTTTTCCACAGCCTCATCCACATCCCGGTTCAAAAGTGCCTTGTAAAAGCCCAGCTTCAGCTCGTACATTGCCTTCACGCCGTTTCTTTTGCAGTATATCTGCCAAAGGTATATGCCCGGGGAACGGAAACTATAGTACATAAGGGGCAAAAGCACATTGCCGGAAAGTATGGCCAGCTCATGATAGAAGCGAAACACCGCGTCCGCCGCCGCATCCGCGTCAGGAGCGTTTTTTATTTCATCGAGAATTGTGCCAAGAGCTTCAAGCTCCTCATCCAAGGCACTTTCAATAACCAGCTTTGCGCAAAGGCACTCCAGCTGCTCACGCACCTCAAGAAGGCTTTTCACCTCAGTCTTTCTCATGGTGCCGCTATTATAGCGCATGATGGCCACCAGAGTCTCCACCGTGCCCTTTCTGCGGTAGTCACTGACATAGACCCCCTGACGGGGCACTATCTCCACAAAGCCCAGCTTTTCAAGCTCCACAAGCCCTGCGCTTATCACAGGGCGGCTTACGCCCATCTTTACGCTTAGTTCCCGTGCCGGGGGCAGCTGTTCCCCTACGGCAAGCTCACCGGAGAGTATCATATTCTCTATCTGCTGGACAAAAAGGTCGGTAAATGAAAGGGCTGTTATCTTTGTAAATCCCATATGTGTACTCCCTTATATGTTGCTGGTAATACCAGATTAATAGTGGTTCAATTATACATGACTAATACACAAAAGTAAAGTCGATAAATTAAGTCAAATCACGAAATTTCAAAACCCTCTTGAGCTGTTAAAGTTTTTGCAATATAATTCAGATAACGATTTTATCGTGGTATTACCATAAACTTAAAAATATAAGGAGGAATTTATATGCCAAAGTTTGATTGCGTGGTCATCGGCGCCGGCAACGGCGGTCTGGCCGCGGCATGCAAAATGGCTCTGGAGGGCAAAAAGACTCTGCTTATCGAAAAGCACAATCTGCCCGGCGGCTGCGCTTCCAGCTTCCGCAGAGGCCGCTTTGAGTTTGAGACTGCTCTGCATGAGTTGTGCGAGTGGGGCACTGAGGAAAACCCCGCCAACTGCCGCAAATTCGTTGTGGATGACTACGGCGTAAAGCTCAAAGGCCACATCGTGCCGGAAAACTTCCGCGTCATCACCACCGCCAGCGACGGCAAGACCCCCATTGACGCCACTCTCCCCTGCGGAGTTGAGGCCTTCACCGACGCTATGGAAAAGTACGTGCCCGGCTGCCGCAAGTCCATTGAGGACTTCTTTGAAATTGGTCAGGAGTGCCTTGACGCGGGCAACTACTCCCTGTCCGTCAACGGCAACACCGACAACAAGTACATGATGGAGCACTTCCCCAACTTCCTGCGCGTGGGCAGCTATCCCGTCAACAAGGTATTCAAAGCCCTTAAGATGCCCCCTCTGGCTCAGGATATCATGAACACCTACTGGGGCTATCTTGCAGTGGATGCCGACAGGCTCTCCTACCTCCAGTACTCCAACATGGTAAACCTCTATGTGCGCTACGGCGCGTGGATACCCGACAAGACCAGCCATGAGCTGACAACCGGCATGGTGGAGCGTTTCCGGGAAATGGGCGGCACCGTATGGTTCAACTGCACCGCCGAGAAGATACTCTTCGGTGACGATAAGGCCGTCTCCGGCGTTGTGACCGACCGTGGCACCATTGAGACACGCCACGTTATCTGCAACGCCAACCCCTCCATGGTCTATGCCACCATGGTGCCCGAAGAGGTCATACCTGAGCGCATGATAAAGCTTGCCAATGCCAGAAAGTACTCTGCCCGTATGTTCGTTGTGTACCTCGGCCTTGACAAGAGCGCCGAGGAGCTGGGTCTGAAGGACTACTCCATATTCATGCCCGAGACTGCCGACTCCGCCAAGGAATACGAAAGCGGCAAGCGCATGGAGACAAATCTTAACATGGTCTCCGTCTGCTACAACACCGTAAACCCCGATTTCTCCCCCGAAGGCACCTGCGTTATCAGCCTTACCACCACCTACATGGACGACGACTGGGCCAATGTGGAAGAGGACGACTATGTAGAGACCAAAAACCGCCTTGCAAAGCGCATGATAGAGCGCTTCGAGCAGAAGCTGGGCGTGGAGATCACCCCCTACATCGAGGAAATCGAAGTGGCTACTCCCTGGACCATGTGCAACTTCGTCAACGTGCCTCAGGGCGCGGCCTACGGCTACGAGCTGGACGGCTGGGATTCCATGATGGCCCGTATGAGAATGATGGGCAGCGAGTACGAGGTCAAGGGTCTGAGATTTGTGGGCGCTGCCAGCATCCGCGGCGACGGCTACAACTCCGCCATATTCAGCGGCAACACCATGGCTAAGATGACCCTTGGCGACATGAGAAGAGAAGAGGAGGCTTAAACTATGGCATACGTGAAAATAGGACTTATCGGCAAGCTGGATATGCTCAAGTTCAAAAACATCACCAAGGTCAGGGAAAATGAGATACAGGCCAGCCCCGCCACTCCTCTGCCCAAAGTACTCACCACCAACGAAAAGGCAAAGAAGCACCACCCCGCAAAGCAGGATGTGGTCATTGCCGATATCCGCCAGAACGGTGCAGACGCCAAGACCATCGTTTTCAAAACCCCTGACGGCAGCCGCCTTGCTCTTTACCGGGCAGGTCAGTACGTCTCAGTTTCCGTTCCCATCGGTGACACTGTGACCACCCGCTCCTACTCTCTCTGCTCCTCTCCGGAGCTTGCAAAGAAGGGTGAGTACCATATCACCGTAAAGCGTGACGATGCGGGCTTTGTCTCCCCCTATATTCAGGATAACTGGAAGGTGGGTCAGGCCGTCACCATCTCCGGCCCTCAGGGTCATCTCTACTATGAGCCTTTGCGCGATGCAAAGAAGGTCATAGCCCTTGCCGGCGGCAGCGGCATTACCCCCTTCATGGGCATGGCCTACGCCATCCGCGACGGACATGAGGACTTTGACCTGACCATTATCTTCGGCTCCCGCACCGCCGAGGGCATCGTATATAAAAAGGAGCTGGACGAAGTCTGCGCCGCCTGCGACAAGGTGCACGTGGTGCACGTTCTCTCCGACGAGGAAAAGGAAGGCTACGAGCACGGCTTCATCACCGCAGAGCTTATAAAGAAGTACGCCGGCGAGGGCGAGTACAGCATATTCATGTGCGGCCCGCAGGCCATGTACAACTTCCTTGATGGGGAGATCGCAAAGCTGGGGCTGAGACGGAAATTCGTCCGCCGCGAGATGTTCGGCGCAATAAAAGACCCCTGGAACCAGCCCGGTTATCCGGCTGAGGCCAAGGGCAAGAAGTTCAAGCTGAAAGTGATAAAGTACGGCGAGGAATTCGAGGTCGAGGCCTTGGCCGATGAGCCGCTGCTGGTAGCTATCGAGCGCGCCGGTATCTCCGCTCCCTCCCGCTGCCGCAGCGGTGAGTGCGGTTGGTGCCGCTCAAAGCTTGTGTCCGGCAAGGTGTTCATCCCCGAAAAGACCGACGGCAGAAGAGCCGCCGATGTGGACTATAACTATGTCCACCCCTGCGCCAGCTTCCCCCTGTCCGACATCGTGATAGAGGTCTCCGGCTCCAACATCTGATATAAAGGCACAGTAACAGAGACAGCAGATTATTTGCTGTCTCTGTTGTTGTATATTGTGGTTTTATGTGATATTATGTTCAGCGGTAATTAAGAGTGCTATACAGCTGGCAGAGGAGAGACAGAGTATATGGAGTCAAAAAACTATTACCGGTACATTTCGGGGCTTAAAGGCTTTTCCTGCCTTTTGGTAATGATTGGGCATTTTGTGCTCATATATAAAGAAGCCTTGCAGTTTGTCCCCGGTTTCCCGCTGCTCGATGTGGTTTTACATTCCCGTATATCATTTGTTTTCAATGCAGGTTACTGGTTGTATCTGTTCTTTTTGGTCAGCGGATATCTGGTGGCAAAAAGTCAGGTGAAAACCGCAGGAGATGTTCTTCTCAAAGCTATCAACAGATTTTTCAGATTTGCTTTTCCGATTTTCTTTTCTTATCTTGTAATTTACCTGATATACCTTCTTATCGGCTTCCACAACGGAGAAGCCGCCGGTATTTTCCAGAGCTTTTGGTACCAGGATTTTTATACAGGGCAGTATTCCCTTATGGATGTACTGCGCAGTCCGGTTGATGTGCTGTTCTTCCAGAAATGTTCCCTTGTTTCTCCATATTGGGTTCTGCGGGAAATGTTTATTGCCTCGATTATAATCTACGTTCTCAGGTATGCTTATCTCTCTTGTGGCTATAAACACGATGCCATTTACTTTTCGGTTTTGATTTTGGCAATATATCTGTTCTCTTCCCTTTCTCCCGTTATTACAACCTGCCTTATAGGCATGCTGTTTTCGTTCTGCGAAGATGTGGAAGGCATTCTGAAAAAGCCGTATTTTGCTTTTTGGGTGATGGTCACGGCTATGCTGCTGTACACATCGTCTCCCACCTATGTGACCGTTCTCTTCTTTTTGTCTTTGGTCATATTCATACCGAAGGTGAAGTTATTTGATACCGTGTTCTCCTCCACAGCTTTCGATTTCCTCGGAAAAATCAGTTGGGGAATATTCAGCTTTCACTGGCCCGTAATGTGCTCTCTGGGTGCGCTTATTATTATCGCAATGCAGCCAAAATCGGGTATGCCTGCCTCTTACGTGACAGCCTGTGTGGTAAGCGGTATTGTCTCATTGCTTTTAGCCTTTGCGTTCCATTTCAGCTTTGAGCGTCTGTCCGCCTATTTGTCCTCCGCCATCAACGGTTTTCTGAAAAAAGTCCTCACCGGCTCGTCAGCCGGAAGAGAATAACAAGCCATATATAAAAAAGCTGCCTGTGAACTATTCACAGACAGCTTTTATAAATGCTCTATCTTTGTCCGGTACACCCGCCTCGTCGGTAATGTAGCGCTCGACTTTCATGCTTAAATTATATTTTTCACGCAAAGCTATAATCTTTTGCATCATTGGTGACTGATGGTGTATATCCAAGGCACGCTGATTTTCCCAGCTGTCGATAAGAAGAAGGGTTTCGGCGTCGTTCATGGGGAAAAAGTATTCATACCTCAGGTTGCCTTTTTCCGCACGGATCTCATCCACAACGCCACTTAAAAGCATCTCTTCCGCAAATTTCCGCGCATTTCCGTTTGTTCCTGAATAGTAGATATTTATTGTTATTCCCATTATATCGCCCCGTTTTATAAAGCTAAAATCTGATAAGCTTTAACCCACAAGCCTTTTGATTTGCGTCCTGAGCCTTTATCCTCCGCCGGGCTTTATTCTTCCGAGACGAAAACCATGTCACCTTCATGGTATATCTCGATAATGCACTCGCAGTGCTGTCGGTTTGCCAAAAGATAGCCCGTGTACTTTGTCATGTTATAGCCGTAGCTTTCATCCATGATGGTAAAGCCAAACTGTTTATATCTTTCCAGAAAATCCTTGAAAAACAGCTTTTCCCCCGTAAATGTGCCGGTATTTCCCGTCACTCCGAGAAGATACACATAGCTGAAATCCCAGCGCACACCATGAAACTCCACAAAGCCGTCCAGCTGCCTGTAGGGTGCTGTGGTTTCCACCATGCCGGACTGGGTTTTCATGATGATATCATTACCGCTCACATCAAAAGCGGTCACATTCATGTCGTGCAGGCTGAAGGCTGCGTTTATATTGTCACGGACTGTTCTTTTCACAGTTTTCAATCCTCTATTCACAGTATGCGCAAGCTGTCTTTGTCATATAGCTGCCCGTCAAAAATCTGCCCTATTGTAAGGCCGTCAATAATATGCGCCCCAATTTCCGACACCAGGATTTCCTTTTCCTCAAAGGAGCACAGGGTTTTCAAAAGCACATGGTCTGTATCGTCGCAAAGATGCCATTTGCCGGAATGGTTGGTGATGGAATATTGCCTGTCCTTATAGGAAAACTCAATCTCCCTGCCGTGTCTCAGATAGTCGGCAAGCTCCTTGAAATAAACTGTTTCCATATGTTTCTTCCCCTTTGCCGCTGTCTTTTTTTCGTTCCGTCACTCCCAGAGGTACACCCTTGTCTCATAGGGTCTGAGGGTTTTGCCCGCAGCCATGGGGTAGCTTTGGAGGATAAGCTTTGCCTTGTCCATGTCAAAGCCCTTGGGTATCTTCATGTCCACGCATTTGTAGCTGAATGAGCAGACAACAAGTATCTTCTGCCCTTCCATCTCTCTTGAGTATACGTAAAGCTTGTTATCAAGGGGAAAATGCTCCTTATAGCTGCCGTGGCGCACAACGGGCAGGCTCTTTCTCAGGGCAATGGCCTTGCGGTAGAAGTTCAAAAGGGAGGCCGGGTCATTTTCCTGCGCGGCCACGTTCACTTCCTTATAGTTTTCATTCACATAAAACCAAGGCTTGCCGGTGGTGAAGCCTGCATTCTCGCTTCCATCCCACTGGACCGGAGTGCGGGCAGAGTCACGGGAGGAACGCCAGAGCTTTTCAAGGCGTTCTTTGTGGCTTTTGTTGAGATTTGAGTGGGCATAGTAATAACGGGTCTGCACATCCTCGTACATATCTGCATCCGCAGGCCGCCAGTTGGTCATGCCTATCTCCTGCCCCTGATACAAAAAGGGCGTGCCTTTCTGGAAAAGATAGGCTGCGGCTATGGCCTTGCCGCTCTCGGTACGGTATTTTTCGCTGCCGTAGCGGGAGATAATACGGGGATGGTCGTGGTTTTCCATGTAGAGCATGTTCCATGCCCTGCCCTCCAGCTTGTACTGCCAGTCGGAAAAGGCTTTTTTCATGCGCACAAGGGAAAACTTCGTGGGCATATAGTCGGTGAAAAGGCAGTCGGCACACTGGCACTGGAACTGGATCATCATGTCTATCTGGCCTTTTTCCTCGTCTATGTATTTCAAAGCCTGCTTTGGCCAGACAAGCGGCGCTTCTGCCAGAGTAAAGCAGTCATAATGGTCAAAAACGTCCCGCTTGAACTCCGCCAGATACTCGTGGATATGGGGGCCGTGGTTATACTTGGGCATACCCTTGTATATGGGGAAAAGATGGTCATCCGGCAGGCCCTCCGCCTTGGAGATGTAGGTTATAACATCCTCCCGGAAGCCGTCCACACCCATGTCCAGCCAGAAGCGAAGTATCTTCTTCACTTCCTCGCGCACCAGTGGGTTGTCCATATTCAGATCCGGCTGCTTTACGGCAAAAAGGTGGAGATAATACTCCCCGCGCACATCGTCCCAGGTCCATGCAGAGCCTTCAAAGTTGGAGTCCCAGTTATTGGGCAGCTTGCCGTCGGCCCTTGCGGGACGCCAGATATAGTAATCGGTGTAGGGCTCTATACGGCGGCGGCTTTTTTCAAACCACTCATGCTCATCGCTGGTGTGGTTTACCACAAGATCCATGATAAGCTTCATGCCCCGCTCATGCACCCCGTCCAGCACCTTTTTGAAGGCCTCCATGCCGCCAAACTCTTCCGCTATGTCCATGTAGTCGGCAATGTCATAGCCGCAGTCCGCTCCCGGAGAGGGGTAGATGGGGGAAAACCAGATACCGTCACAGCCAAGGCTCTTTATATAGTCCAGCTTCTCAAGCACGCCCCAAAGATCGCCCATGCCGTCCCCGTTCCCGTCCTTGAAGCTGCGGGGCCATATCTGATAGAACACCATGTCCTTGTACCAGCGTTTTCTCTCCATAATTTTCCCTCAATCCCTCAGAAGTTTTATAAACTCTGTATCAGTATAAACCTTCATGCGCTCAAGCCCCCTGCGCTTGGCAATAAGCTCATAGTGGGCGAGCAAAAGCTCATGATAGGTGCAGCTTTCCATGTCAAGCTTTGCCGCAAGCTTTGGAAGCTGATGCTCCGTGATATCGCGAAGCTCGGCATCGTCACTGTAAAAGCAGTCGATAAGCATATTGAGCGCCTGCCGCTCGTCCATGGTCTTTTCTATATAGTAACGCTTGCCTGCAAGACCATAGAGCACCCTCAGTGCGTCCATATAGCCTATTTCCATGTTGCGGCGGGAGTTGGCTGCATCGAAGCTGAGAACGCCGCCCAAATCATCGTCGGTGTCGATATAGGTGATGTTCACATCCTTGGGCGGGATAAAGAGCCTGTGTATACCCGCACCGGGCAGGCACACGGCGATTATGTCCTTATAGCCCCGCTCCACCAGTGGGAATATGGGCAGGCTATCAAAAAAGCCGCCGTCGGTATAGTACTTGCCGCCCAGCCTTTCAAGTCGGAAGCTGGGGTGGTAGGCGCTGGCAAGGAGCATATCGCACATCTCATCCTCCGGCAGCTCGTTGACTTTCACCGTGACACCCTTCTTGTCCGACAGGGCAACGGTGCTGACAAAAAGCTCCACATCGGAGTTTTTGATGGCGGCAGTATCGGCAAGCCTGTTCACCCAACGGCGCAGAGGGGAAACGTCCAGACCACGGTTTTTGATAATATCCAGAGCGTGGGGCAGTATCTCCTGAATGTCGCTCATGTCAGCCTCGCCTGCAAAAAGGCGGAGCATCTCATCCTCCTTGCCCTCATTCACATCCACAATGTCGCTCAGGCGAATGTTCCACCAGGCATCTATCGCGCCTTTCAGATCGCGCATGGCCATCATGGCACCGTTGAGGGCGCCCACGGAGGTGCCGGCCACTGCATTGTATTTTATTCCTGCCTCGTCCAGAGCCTTCCACACGCCTACCTCATAGGCGCCCTTGGCTCCGCCGCCCTCAAGGGCGATGGCGTAGGTCTTGTTTATGTCCAGTTTAAGTTCCATTTTATCATCCTTCCGCGAACAAAAAGGGCTTAGTTTCCATTAAAAATATTATATGGCATGGGACAGCAAATTTCAAGCTGACAAAGATTTAAGAATTGTTGAAAAAGGGGCCGCTTTGCTCTATATTATAGGCGGTGATATTGATGGTACATGTATACGCTTTGAATATAGCTTCTCTCCCGGATCCTCTTGATGCGCCGGAGATGCTGGACTGTGTCTGGCCGGAGCGCCGGGAAAAGGCCCTTCGCCAGAGGGAATGTCTGAAAAGGAAGCAGAGCGCCGGGGCGTCATTGCTTTTAAAGTGGGTGCTGAGGCAGCGCGGATTTGAAAGCAAAGCTCTCCGCTATGGTGACAAGGGCAAGCCCTTTGTTGAAGGGATATGCTTCAGTCTCTCCCACTCGGGGGATATGGTCATATGCGCTGTGGGTGACAAGTCTGTGGGCTGTGATATCGAGAGGTCAGCTCAGGCTCGTGAAAAGGTGGCAGAGCGTTTTTTTGCCCCGGAGGAAATTGAATATCTGAGCCGCTTTTCCGGGGACATGCTTAACCGGGAGTTTTTCCGTCTCTGGACTATGAAGGAGAGCTATATAAAAATGACCGGCGAGGGTCTGAAGCTTCCCCTGAGCAGCTTTTACGTTGATATCGGCGGCGATCTTTCCGTTTTCCGTGAGGGTCTGCCCTGTGCTTGCCATGTAAAGGAGTACTCCGTTGAGGGCTATTGCCTGTCTGTCTGCTCTGAGGACGCAGTATTTTCCGAAACTATTGAATTTGTGCCGTATGATGCGTTATAATGCGCTTTGAGCAAATAATCTGAAAGGTTTAACCGATATGTTTAAAAAAATTTCCATGACCATTCTGGGTATACTGCTTATATACGGCGCTGTGGCCTTTGCCATGAAGGCTGCCATCGGCGTGCTGCCGGTAGATGCCGCTATCGCCTCCATCGCCATGCTCATCGGCATGAAGGTGGGGCATTTCTCCATGCTGTTCCACGGCAGTTTTTTTGTGGGTCAGCTGATTATTGAAGGCAAAAATTTCCGTAAAATTGAGTTTCTTCAGGTGCTCTACGTCATTCTGGGCGGCTCCGTGCTCAATTTCTTCCTCTACACTGTTTTGAAAAACGTCAGCTTTGATACGTACATAGTGCGGCTTGTGGTCTGCCTTCTCTCTTTCGTTGTCAGCTCCTTCGGCTGCATCCTCGTGCTGGAGACAAAGCTCATGCGCACACCCATGGAAGGCTTCACTCAGCTGGCAGCTGACAGGCTGGGCACTACCATCGGCAAGCTGAGGCAGAAGATTGACGTGGTACTGGTTATAATCTCCGTGGCAATTTCCCTCATTTTCGGCATTGAGTGGACTTTGCGCGAGGGCACGGTCATCGCCGCTTTGCTTTTCGGGCCTTTGATGGACTTCTGGAAGGGAGTTTTCGCCCGCCGCAATACCGCAGCATAAGAAAGGAAAACACCATGAAAAACAGCTTCAGACTTATAGCCATACTTGTCGTAATATCTGCCCTGCTGCTCTCCGCCTGCGGCAAGGCTCCCGCCGCTCCCTCTGCCCCCGCTGAGGATGTTGGCGAGATAATTGAAAGCTGCACCGCCATTATCGAGATAGAAAACTACGGCAGCATCACTCTGGTGCTGGACGGCAAGGCTGCCCCCATCACTGTGAAGAACTTTGTTGAGCTGGCCGAGTCCGGCTTTTATAATGGACTTACCTTCCACCGGATAATGAGCGGCTTTATGATGCAGGGCGGCGACCCGCTGGGCAACGGCACCGGCGGCAGCGACAACAAGATAAAGGGTGAGTTCAAGCAAAACGGCGTGGATAATCCCCTCAGCCACACCAGAGGTGCTATTTCCATGGCCCGCTCCAATCAGCCTGATTCCGCAAGCTCCCAGTTCTTTATAGTCCATGCAGACTCCACCTTCCTTGATGGAGCATATGCCGCATTCGGCTACGTGACCGAAGGTATTGAAGTGGTGGACAAGGTCTGTGAGGATGCAAAGCCTGTGGACAACAACGGCACCATCCCCGCGGATGCCCAGCCTGTGATAAAATCCATAACCATCGTCAGATAAAAAGAAAGCGCACCGCAGGGTGCGCTTTCTTTAGTCTTCCATATATTCCATGTAGTCGCCCTCGCTGGCGAAAAGCTGATAGCGGCCTTCCACATAGCCCATGTAACCGTTGTGCACATTATATCCTTTCATTGTAAGTACCTCCTGATTTATCTTATGTACATATAATAAATCAGGCACTGTACAATATTACGGACAGATACGCTCAGAAACCCGCTGTAGCTGCTCCTTCATGGCGTCCACTACAGACTCCGGCCCCAATATCTGCGCCTTTCCCGCAAAGCCGAATATCCATGCAAAAAACTGAGGGCTGACCACCACATCGGTTCTGACGGTGAAATGCTCCTCCCCATCGGGTATGAGCATCACATCCCGGCCCAGCCTGTCCAGCACCGGGCCTACCATGTCCTTTTCAAAGCGAAGGTGGACAGTGGTTTCTTCCCCGGTGAACATCCCAAAAGTTTTGCGGGCATACACTGCCATGTCAAGGGCAGCGTAGCTTTCCTGCCCGTCCCTGTCTTCATCGGTAACGCCGATATCCGCCATCTTGTCCACGCGAAAATGCTTAATTCTCCCGGCCTCGGAGTCAAAGCCCACAAGATAGTAATTTTCGTCGTCCCAGCCCAGGGAATAGGGGCTTATCACATACCATGCGCCGTTTCTGCGGAAGCGGCGCTCTTTTTGTACGCTGTACTCAAAGTAGTGGAAGCGTATTTTTTTATTCTCGGCAATGCCCCTGTGTATCTCGTCCACATTGTAGTAGATGGACTCATTCATGGTCTTGATGCGGTTTTTCACATAGACCTGACGGCCAAGCTGCCGGGCCTGATGGACACTTGCAAGGCCGCCTATCTTTTTTATGAGGGACATGGTCTTTTTGTGGGTAATGAACTTGGAGCACTGGACACTGTCCACCAAAAGCTTAAGCTCCGGCAGCTCAAAATCCCGCTGGGACACATAATAGCCGCTGTTTTTTCCCGCACCGCTCTGGATGATATCAAGGCCGTACTCTCTAAGGCACTCGATATCGTCATATATGCTCTTTCGCTCGGCGGCAATGCCTCTCGTTTCAAGCTCTGTAATGAGCTGTGAGATGCTTACGGGATGCTCCTCATCGGAGTTTTTGAGAAGATAGTCCATCACGTAGAGTATCTTCAGTTTCTGAAAGGATGAACGGGCCATTTTCCCACGACCTTTACTGAAATTTATTCTTCTATGTTCACGGCGATGCCGTTGACCTCCACCCCTGCGTCGGCGGAGATCATGATGTACTTTCTGCCCTCGATGACCCTTGTCTGCACAAGGTAGCCGAACTTGGGGTCAACGGTGACCTTGACCTCGGGAGTGCATATCTCAAGCTTCTTGCTGTCGATTATGTTGGCGGGGCTCAGCATGGCATCCTCGCCGAACTCCTTTTCCATGCTGCGGCAGAAGCTCTCCCGCTTTTTGTCGTCCAGGCCGCTGTTTTCAAGTATCTCATCCAGCTCATCAACACTGAGGGTCAGCGGCTCCGGGTCCTTACTCTCCTTATGGACGGCAATGCGGTCGCTCAACTGCTCGTGTACGGACTGGACAATATCATAGCTGAGGGGCTTTTCGTCCGTCTCAGCCAGAACGGCAGTGAAAGTCTCCCGCTGCTCAAGGGCGGACATGGGCACCTTGGTTTTGAACACCGCATCTATAAAGTCCTGATGTATCTGGCCGATATTGCGGGAGTAGAAAAGGGCGTTATAGATATTGGTGCTGCGGTCGTCAAAGCTTGGGAACATGAAGCCCAGCTCCGGCGCAGCCACTATCTGGTTGATAAGTGAGTTGTGGAAGCGCTTTTCCTCCGCATCATAGCCCAACTGCACCTTGCCCTCCTTCACCGGGCAGATGCAGCAGAGTATGTACTTGAATACCTCTCCCCGGCCCTCGTCTGCATTGCCGTCCTTCCCGTAATGGGGCACATCGTAGGCATCGAAGGCCAGAAGAATAAGGTAGTTATCCTCCCCCATGTCCACAGACTCGCGGATACAGCGGAAAAATTCGTCCCGCAGCACCGCATCCTGAAGCTCGGTCTTTCTGAGGGCGGAAAGAAGCCTGTGCTCGTCGCTGTCCATGACCTGCTTTGTGGCAAAGCTGATGTCCACAAGATTTCTCCCCAGAGTGCCGGAGAGGGTCTTTTTCACAAGTGAGAGATATTTTTCCACCTCTTCCCGGCTCAGAAGCCCCACCGATTCGTCAATATAGGAGATGACCTCACGCTGGGAATTTACATAGCAGCCGTAGATATGATTTATGCTGCTGCGCTCGGGCTTGATGCGCCGGCGAATCTCATTGAGTTCCTTTTGATTCATGCTCTACCTCGAAATTTTTTCTTTGCCAGCCCATTATGCCATAAGCTTTTCCGATTGTCCAGAAGTGTGCTTATTACAGCAAATTACTCAGCAGCACCAGAATTTGCAGCATCATAAGATACCAGATAAGGCTCTTTGTGCCCTTGCAATCCGCCTCGTCCTCATCACACTTCACCTCATGACCCACAAAGCCCTCCTGTGCATCAAAGCAGCCGCTGTACAAAAAATCACGCATTTTCATATTCTTTCCTCCCGGTTTTTTCTGTGGTTTTATTATGCGTATTTTTCTGTCCCATAAAAAGGACTGTTTGGCACCTGTCCCGGTATTTATGCCTGGAAGAATATGATAATTTTTTGACTATATTTCACAAAAGCTTCGCTTTAAACATCCGCAATTTTTCTGCTGTATCTCTGATGCGCACAAATTTACCATGCGTGGTAAAATTTGCCTTGTTATATTTTACCTATTGTGTTATATTATTGTCAAGCTCTGGTGCTGCACAGAGCTTTTGCTGCGGATAAAAGCTCTGTTTGGGGGGAAACTAGTCCAACGGGAGTTGAAGCTATCCAAAAGTCAATGTTCAAAAAATGCGCTGACTGCAAAACAGCAGCAGGCATTATATTATAAACCAAGGAGGTCCGAAAATGGACAAGATAAAAGTAGTACAGTACGGCTGCGGCAAGATGAGCAAATACACACTGCGTTACCTCTATGAGAAGGGCGCACAGATCGTCGGCGCTATCGGCCGCGGCGAGTCTCTGGGTCAGGACGTTGGCGACTGGGCAGGTCTTGGCGTAAAGACCGGCATCATCGTCTCCGACAATGCCGAGAAGGTTCTGGACGAGTGCAAGGCTGATGTGGCCATCATCACCACCCGCAGCTTCATCGGCGACATTTACGAAGCCATCGAGCAGTGCGTTTCCCGCGGCATCAACGTCATCACCACCTGCGAAGAGGCCATCTACCCCTGGACCACTTCTGCCGCCATGATCAACAGGCTCGACGCCATTGCAAAGGAAAATAACTGCACCATCACCGGCAGCGGTATGCAGGACATCTACTGGATCAACTTCGTGGCTCTGGTAGCCGGCGGCTGCCACAAGATAAACAAGATCAAGGGCGCATACAGCTACAACGTGGACGAGTACGGCATAGCTCTTGCCAAGGCACACGGCTGCGACCTGACTGCCGCCCAGTTCGAGGCTGAGATCGCCCACCCCGCAGAGTTTGAGCCCTCCTACGCATGGAATGCCGCAGAGGCTATCTGCAACAAGCTGGGTCTGACCATCAAGAGCATTTCCCAGAAGCATGTCCCCTATGTCATCGACCATGACATTTACAGCTCCACTCTGGGCAAGGACATCAAGGCCGGCAACTGCATCGGTATGTCTGCCGTGGTCACCATCGAGACCATGCAGGGCATCGAGATCGAGGAAGAGACCATCGGTAAGGTCTACGGCCCCGACGACGGCGATATGTGCGACTGGGAGATCTTCGGCGAGCCCGACGTGAAGTTCAGCGTTGAGAAGCCCGCAACCGTGGAGCACACCTGCGCCACCATCGTAAACCGCATCCCCACCCTGCTCCGTGCTCCCGCCGGCTACGTCACCTGCGACCAGCTTGAGAGCGTTGAGTATCTGACCTACCCCATGGAGTACT
>JAFQFH010000041.1 GCA_017398685.1 Oscillospiraceae bacterium | reverse complement strand
TTCGCTCTCAACCTTCCAGGGCAGCATACCAAACTTCAGGTTTTCAGCGTTACTGTCATCTTCAACAAGGGTTACAGTACCAAACTCGTTTCCGTTACAGCGGAGACTGTAATTGATACCGTTACCTGCACCGCCCTTACGCACATAGCTGATTCCGTTTTTGAGCAGATTTTTTACATGCTCCGCAACTTCATCATCACTCTGTACCTCATGGGCCATGGTGGAAACAGTCTCGGCTATGCCATCACCCCAGAGATTTTCACTGAGGTCAGCGACATAAGCGTCCATTGTATTGTTGGGGCGTGAGGCCTCATATTCCTCAGCATAGACCCAAACCTGACTGAGGGCAAAAAGGGCGGCAGCTATAATAAGCACACCATATATAATAAGACAGGCCCAGTATATTCTGGAACTTCTTTTTCTTTTTTCTGACTTGGTCATAGGACAATTACCTCTCTTTTACTTGAAGAGAAAAGCGTTGGGGAGAGGACGGGGCTGACCGCCCTCGGCAGAACAGCTGTTGACATATCTGCCCTCATAGTACATAACAGTAGAAGATCCACCGTCCATATTACAGGCATTGACTGCACCGTAATCCAGAAGCATATCTACCATATCCTGATAAGTTGCACCAATACTGTGCACCTGTCTGCCGTCAATGACCAGCATCAGGATGGCACCGTCAGCACGCTGTGCAATAGCAGTTCTGGGGTTTACGCTACTGGCAAGCGCTTCGGGAGGCGTAGGCTCACCGTTGGTGATAAGAACCGGCCCGAAGGAAACCGCATTGACAATACCAAGTTCAAGACAGGCATTGTAATCATAGTAACCGACCACAAGCACACCCTCTGCGGTAAGGCCAGCTATAGGCCACTCACCGCCGAGATCTGCATTGTAGCAGACATCATCAATGATGGTGAGGCCTTCGGGCATACCACCGAAACCACCGCCGCCATCATCCTTGAAACCGCCGGCATTGATACCGCCGATTGCTTCATACTTCTGGCAAAGCTGTTCAAGAGTAAGGCCAACTCCGCCATAATCATCGGGCTTGCCGACAAAGACTCTTGTGGGGTCAAGAATAACGGTCATATAGCCCATGAAGCCGTTTCCCTTTACCTCAGTAAAAATGATGCCGTCGCCGTCTTCATCCACCAGACCGTATGCATCGGTACCATCTTCGCTGACAGTCTCCTCCGCGGAGATATTGATCATGGAGAGGTCAGTAGTGACAGTTTTGTCCACTTCGGTCACCTCACGGATAGCCTTTACCTCGGCTTCAGTAAGGAAAATCTGGGGAATAAAGCGAAAACGTCTGGTCTCATACATAGTATTGATAAAAAGATCTCTCAGTTCAGGAGAAGGCCCCTTAACAATAACATACTCAAGACCAAGACAGGAACAGCCCACAACGAGGACCGTCACAATAATAAAGCCGGCCACTCTGTCCCAAAAGCGCTGTCTTTTACGGCGCTTGAGCTTCCTTGAATAAATATATGCATTAATCTCTTCTTCACTTATGGGATCATCCTGCTGAGCAACATTTTCTTCAGCAAGGATTTCTTCTTCCTGAAGCTTATTATTTTTCTTAAATATACTCACTGTTACACCTTCAAAAATATATACTATAAATACACTCTTGGTTTATTTATCTGCACAAAGTCGCATAGTATTTTACCATAAGTGCAGTGGCGTGACAAGGAATATTTATATTTGTTAA
>JAFQFH010000040.1 GCA_017398685.1 Oscillospiraceae bacterium | reverse complement strand
TTTGACAATCGCTGGACATATTACTCAGGAAATTCTTGCGGGTGGGTTCTTTGGCCTCGCGAAAAAAGTACCATGGGGCATCTTTTGGCTGAGCCCACAAGTCCTGTTGGCTCAAATATTGGCTTGGTATTCTGCAAGACATCCAGAAGTTTCTTCTCTCCGTTTGTATCCAAGAGTATTATTGCGCACAGACTGTTTTCTGCAATGTGTGAGATTACCTATATTGCTCCATTGTATCTGCGCTCCGAAAGTGAGCTGGATGGGGAAACATGGACGGCTAACATTGATGCTGCGATCTATGATAAGTTGACACAGCACATGGTTGAGAAACCTGAACCAATTGATGTGTTTGACTATGTATATGGTATTCTTCACGACCCTGCCTATTGCGAGAAATACAAAGAGTATCTTTGCAAAGACTTTCCGCGCGTACCGGTAATTAATGATCCGGGCCACGAGGGAGAGGAAGACGCTTTCTATGTCAGCGAAGAACTATACCGTTCCTATGTTACTTTTGGCCAGCGCCTTAGAAGACTGCACTTGCTTCAGAGCAAGGCGCCTGCTGGACTGACTCTTGAACCCAACACTCCGGATGATATGAAAATTGGTGCAGCCAAATATAAAAACGGAATTCTCCAATTCAATGCAAACAAAAAAATTTTAGGTATTCCGCAGAATGTATGGGAATATCAAATCGGCGGTTATCAGGTAATCGAAAAGTGGTTCAAGGAACGCAAAGGAGAAACGCTGACTATAGAGAGTTTTACACACTTGGAAAATATGGTGGGGTTAATAACTGAAACCATACAAATATGTGAAAATCTTAAAAGCATACATGACCTTTAACTAAGCAACACAAAAGGGAAACTTTTATGAAGATTGAAGATTTACATTTTGATTTGCCAAAGGAAGCAGTTGACGAAGAAAACTGGGATTTGGAAAAATGGCGGAAAGAGAATTCTATGGATTACTTAAAGGCGCTACACATTATGAATATGTCTGATAATAGTGAAGTCAAAGCAGAACTGTTTAAGACAATTTATAAAATAACTAGGCTGCACATCCCGGAAGTTCTGTATAAATATTATTCGTTGACAAGTGATGAATTGTTAAATAAGAAAAAGTTCGATACTTTGAATGAAGGGCAAGTATTTATGTCCAACATTAAAGATTTTAATGATCCGTTCGATGGAAAGGGATTCTATTATAGTCCAGAACAGTTATCGGACATTGAACTGTTACAGCCTTGCGGCGGCAGAATTGTAGAGGATTTCAATGATTTCATAAAAGCAACTTCTTTCACAAATAACGGGATCCAGTCTATGCCTATGTGGGCGCATTATGGCAGTAATCATGCTGGTTTTTGTGTTTCGTATGACATGAATGCGAACAAGGGGTTAAGAAGTTGTACATTTCCTGTTCAGTATACCGATGAACGATTAGATGTCACAAGTTTAATGAGAGCTCAGGCGCAGAAAATATCAAATGAGGTTGAGCGGCAGACATCGAAGGGCAGCAAAACGGTTATTCTTGATGATTATACTATTATCTTTATGGCGTCATTGCTATGCAATCTAAAGCATTCTTCGTGGAGCTATGAACATGAATTTAGATGTACTACAGGGGCACTTGCTGAAGGAATGCCATACATAGAAGCAAAGCCGAAAGAAATTTACATTGGTATGAACTGTCTAAAAATCCATGAAACTAGATTGCTGGAGATTGCAGACTCATGGAAGATACCGGTCTACAAAATGATATTTGGCGAGTGCAGTAGAGGGTATTCTTTGGTTGCAAAAGAGATAAAGATTTGACCACAATTTTGACCCTTAACAGCTTTGCACTACATAAAATCAATGGACTGGCTGGTACACAAAATACCTGATTCCGAACTGTTTATCTCATAATTTAACACTAAAAAGTTAATGAAATTCGGGACAGCAACTTCAAGTCCCGCCTCGCGCACCAAAAAGCCTCGAAGTCGAAAGACTTCGGGGCTTTTATTTTTCAAAAGTTCTGATTTTTGAGAATTTGGGTTCTGCAAAAATAGATTTTTCTGTGAAAATCGTCGCTAGATTTTTGAGAAAGGAAAATCTATCAAAAATGGTAAGAAGAACTATCAAAAATCCCAAGGAAATTCAACGAAAAACGCTCCACGAAGCACAGAAAATCTTCCTCCAAAACTGTCGCATAAAAAATCTATCTCCAAGAACTCTGAAATACTACGAAGAGGACTTAAACTATTTCTTTTCCCGCATTCAGGTGAAGTATGTGGATGAGATTGTGCTCGAAGTCTATGAGGCTTTTTTAAGTGGCGAACTGGAAGCGGGAAAGAAGATTAGCTCGCTCAATTCAAGGATAAGGGGCTTGCGGGTTTTCTTCAAGTTCTGTGCTGACAGGGAGTATATGGAGCCTTTTACAGTTAAGCTGATGAAAGAGGACGAAGAAATCAAGGAGCCTTACACAGAGGCAGAACTGGCAAGGCTTTTGAAAAAGCCCAGAAGCAACAGTTGGGCAGAGTGGAGGACTTGGGCTTCCATCAACTATCTTGTGGCTACCGGCAACAGAGCGAGCACAGTAATCAACCTGAAAATCAAAGACATTGATTTTGAGGAAATGACTATCTTCCTTTCCAGAGTGAAGAACCGCAGACAACAGATTATACCCTTGCGGAATTGATACACTCTGCCAAAAGGCGCAAATCCTCAAAATCATAGGGGCGATGTGTAATCTTAAAACCGCTTGGGGCTTTGCGTGTGTAGCTTATTTCATAGCCAAGACGTTCTCTGTCTTCAATTTTAGCGTCATAATCAGCCTCCAAGAGCTCTTGGAGGTCGCGAATATCTCTGTAAATGGAGCGGCGCTCGGCGGTTATTCCATATTCTTTGAGATGTTCTTCAATCTGACCGACAGTGATACCATTGTTTTCGTCTGTGCGTTTAAGAAGTATTTGCCACACAAGCAGAGACTTATACTTTTGCGCGTGCTTTCTGCCGCCTTGCCTGTTATTTGAAACTGTTGAAGCCATACCACCATCCCTTTTGCCTTGTATCATAGCATACCAAGAGAAAAGAAGAAAGGGCGGAGATAAAAACTCAAAACCTTGTATTGCCGTTTTTACTGTGATATTATAAAAGTGCCACACAAATCTAATATAGGACACTTTCAGGGAATTCGTTTTTACTTCGGTAAAAATGCATTCTCCACTTTTGCATTCCCTGTGAGTGTCAAAGATTTGTGTGGCAACAAAAAGGAGCTCTGCATTTTTCGTGCGTGGTTCCTTTTGGAGCCACGCACTTTTTATTTTAGGAGGGAAAACATGGAAACAAGGAGCAAAGTATCAATAGAAGAGTCAAAAGTGAATTATTACTTTAAAATGCAAACACTGTTAAAGGTTAAATCGTGGCGACTGCTCGACGATAGAATTGTTTGCTACAAAAACAATGAAAAAATTGTTGAAGAGATTTTTTTAGAGGACATTACAAAGTTTGACACAAATCCATTTAATTCTCGACAGCTTTACTTTTATGTAGGAGACAAGCTATATTCTAACCTAATATTTGAAAAAACTGACATGTTAGAAGGAATGATGGCACTTGACTACATACGCGAGCATTGTGGCGATTTAAGGCAAATTATAAAAAAAGAGTCAAAAAATGTTGAGTATAGAATGAGGTGTAATGTTTGTGGTAAGGTTTTTTGCTATTCTTACCAAGATATTTTAGATAATCAAGCTCATGCTAAATGGGCAACAGCTCACGCTGTGGGGTCAATGGCAAATGCTGTTTTTGGCAGTGCATATCTAATGAACGAAGAATCCAAGAAAGCAGATGCGGAGACAAGTAAAATAAGGGACTTTTCAAAATGTCCTTATTGTAATTCAAGCAGTTTAACAGAACTATCTGCGGACGAATGGGAGAAGAGTATGACTGAAAAGCAGCCTTCGATTCAGCCTGTTGGAGGTTCTGTTGCCGATGAAATCAAGAAATTCAAAGAACTCCTTGATATTGGAGCCATTACACAGGAAGAATTTGACGCAAAGAAAAAGCAGTTGCTGGGGTTATAAGCAATGGTTAGTATTCCTGAAAAATTTGCGTCAAGCATCAGACAGATCGTAGAATGGCATCAGGAAACATATATGCCTGATGTGATGTTCGATATACCCCTAAACCGTGTTTTAGAACATTTTTTTGAGAAAAACTTGGTAGATGGTATGGTTCAAATTGAGGAAAAAGAGCTATACTATATAGACGAATGCGTTTCCAATGCGACTACGAGCATTACTGAATGTGGTGTTGAAGAAAGCATAGTCTGGGAGATTTACAACTGGATTAGATCAGAACGAAAAAACGCACAAATATAACGAAACAGGGAGTATTAAGCTCCCTGTTTTTTATTTTCCAAAAGAGAAAGATATTTGTAGGTTGTAGTTCTGCTTAATCCGCAGACTATGGCGAACTCGCTCAAATTGAGTTGCTTATTCTTGTAAGCCTTTTTTATATTATCGTTCAGAGAAAAGATAGTTTATAAGATTTATGGCAAATATGATTATGCCTATCACAACGAAGATGACCAACATGCCGATTCCCATGTATTTCAGGCTGTGAATGAAATTGCCCAGCTCAAAGAATATGTCCTGAGTGGCGGATGCAGTTGCAAAAAGCATGGCATTGGACAACAAATTCATAATTCAATACTCCTTTTCTGATATGTCAGGAAAACAGATTCAGTATGATGCCGCCTGCGATAACCGATGCGATCTGTCCGGAAACATTGACACCGATAGAGTGCATCAGCAGGAAATTCTGGGGATCTTCTTCAAGACCCATCTTGTGGACAATACGGCCGGACATGGGGAAGGCGGAAATACCTGCAGCGCCGATCATAGGATTGATCTTTTTCTTGGAAAACAGATTTATAAACTTTGCAAACAGCACGCCGCCTGCGGTATCCACAATAAATGCAATCAGACCCAGACCCAAAATCAGCAGGGTATCAACTTTCAGGAACTGCTCGGAGGTCATATTGAAGGCAACGGAGATACCAAGGAAAATAGTAATAAGGTTTGCAAGAACCTTCTGGGCTGTTTCAGACAGGGAATCCAGCACACCACATTCGCGTATCAGGTTGCCGAACATAAGAAAACCGATGAGGGCGGTTGCCTGGGGAACGATAGCGGATGCCACGATTGTGATGATGATTGGGAACATGATCCTGGTCATTTTGCTTACGGATTTCTGCTCATAGGGCATGCGGATCATGCGCTCTTTCTTTGTGGTAAGAAGTTTGATAACGGGCGGCTGGATAATAGGCACAAGGGCCATGTAGGAATATGCTGCAACGGTAATTGCACCTACATACTTTGAGCCCAGCGTGTTGGCAACAGCGATGGAGGTAGGGCCGTCTGCCGCGCCGATGATGGCGATGGAAGCGGCGTCGATGGTGGGAAAGAAAACGCTGGCCATACATAAGGTGAAGAAAATGCCGAACTGTGCGGCTGCACCGAAGAACATCAGTTTGGGGTTGGTGAGCAGGGGGCCGAAATCAATCATTGCACCAATTCCGATGAACAGCAGCAGGGGAAACAGTTCGTTTGCAATACCGGCATTGTAGAGCGCAGCAATAGGGCCGTGCAGTGCATCGGAAAAAGGAATGTTGACAAGTATGGTGCCAAAGCCCATAGGCAGCAGCAATGAGGGCTCCATATTCTTGCCGATGGCAAGGTATATCAGCAAGCAGCCTATCATGATCATGACCATATCCTGCCATGAAAAGGCGAGTAAATTCTTATATAGGATATCCATTTATTAATTCTCCTTGAAAAGCTTGATACACGTCATGTTTTATTCTTATTTTATTTCCCTGACGGAAATAAAACGCAGCTCGTTGAGCGGGATGCCGGTGGAGTCAGCGACAATCGCCATCAGCATGGCGGCGGTTCTGGGCTCAACATCATACAATTTTATATCGCCTGCGCTGCCCGGTGCCGCAGCTGCTGTATTTTTTGGTTCCTGTACCGCTGCGTCCACCTTTGTGCTGGCCTTCAGTGCCGCAGTTTTAAGCTGCATATGTTTGCGTATGACCAGGGCAATGACTATCAAAGCAAGTATTACGACCATGGCTATTGCAATATAGTCCGGCTGCGCACCAGCAACGGAGCTCACAGCGCTGCTGACGGATTTGTTCATATCATGTGTACCTCCACAAAATAATTTACATTGACATATTATCAGTCATAGCCCCCGGAAAAAACAGAAAGCTTTAGAAAGATTGCTGCCATAATATACCCTATCTCCACATTTTTTACAATCCCCAAATGCGTTAAAAATATGTTTCCGGATGCCCTTCCCGGTGTGGGTTTTCAGTGGCGCTGTCGGACTAGGGACATTTCGGCTTTTCTTATAATGGCACTTTTTTGAAAATAACCGGGTACTTTCTTTTTTCGAAAAGTACCCGGTTGCAAGCTTATAAATAATTATGAATCAAAACAGTCCGCTGATAACGCCGTTTTCGTCCACGTCTATACGCTCTGCTGCGGGAGACTTGGGCAGGCCGGGCATGGTCATGATGTCGCCGGTGAGGGCAACGATGAAGCCTGCGCCGGCGCTGACTTTCAGGTTACGCACGCTGATGCGGAAGTTACGGGGCGCGCCCAGCTTGGTGGCATCATCGGAGAAGCTGTACTGGGTCTTTGCCATGCAGATGGGCATGGAGCCAAAGCCCATGTCTTCAAGCTGCTTGAGCTGCTTTACAGCGTTGCCCACAAGGTCAACACCGTCGGCGTGGTAGATCTTTGTGGCAATGGCGTTGAGCTTTTCGCTTATGCTCAGCTCGTCCTCGTAGCAGAAGCGGAAATCACTGGGCTGCTCGCACAGACGCACGACCTCTTCTGCAAGAGCCATGCCGCCTTCGCCGCCCTTGGCCCAGACTTCGGAGAGGGCAACGTTCACGCCCAGCTCATTGCACTTAGCCTCTACCATATCAAGCTCGGCCTTGGTGTCGGTGGGGAATGCGTTTATAGCCACAACGCAGGGCAGACCGTAGACATTCTTTATGTTGTCCACGTGCTGCAGAAGGTTGGGCAGACCCTTTTCAAGGGCTTCAAGATTTTCGTTGTTAAGCTCGGCCTTGGCAACGCCGCCGTGGTACTTGAGAGCGCGGACAGTGGCCACAACAACGACGGCGGAGGGCTTGAGCCCTGCCATGCGGCACTTGATGTCAAGGAACTTCTCAGCGCCAAGGTCTGCGGCAAAGCCGGCCTCGGTCACAACATAGTCACCAAGCTTGAGAGCCATGCGGGTGGCGATTATGGAGTTGCAGCCGTGGGCGATATTTGCAAAGGGGCCGCCGTGGATGAAGGTGGGAGTACCCTCAAGGGTCTGCACCAGATTGGGCTTGAGTGCGTCCTTGAGGAGGGCTGCCATTGCGCCCTCGGCCTTCAGGTCGTGGGCAGTGACGCTCTTGCCCTCGTAGGTGTAGCCCACGATGATGGAGGCAAGGCGGCGCTTGAGATCGGTAATGTCCGCTGCAAGGCAGAGAACTGCCATGATCTCAGAGGCCACGGTGATGTCAAAGCCGTCCTCACGGGGTACGCCCTGAAGTCTGCCGCCAAGACCGTTTACAATGTGGCGAAGCTGCCTGTCGTTCATGTCAACGGCGCGCTTCCATGTGATCTGTTTGGGGTCTATGCCAAGGCTGTTGCCCTGCTGGATGTGGTTATCCAGCATAGCAGCCAGCAGATTGTTTGCAGCGCCGATGGCGTGGAAGTCGCCGGTGAAGTGGAGGTTTATGTCCTCCATAGGCACTACCTGAGCGTAGCCGCCGCCGGCAGCGCCGCCCTTGATGCCGAACACAGGGCCCAGAGAAGGCTCACGCAGGGCGGCAATGGAGTTTTTGCCTATTTTGCGAAGTCCGTCAGCCAGACCCACGGAAGTGGTGGTCTTGCCCTCACCTGCGGGGGTGGGGGTGATGGCGGTGACAAGGATGAGCTTGCCGTCCTGGGCAGTGCTCTCCTTCAGGAGGGAGAGGTCTATCTTGGCTTTGTAGCGACCGTACTGCTCAATATATTTCTCGTCGATATTTGCGGTCTTTGCCACCTCAAAAATGGGCTTCATCTCGCATTTCTGGGCGATCTCTATATCAGTAAGCCATGCCATAGTGCATCTGCTCCTTTCAGTTTTTAAAGTACTTGACTGCGGAGGCGAACATCTTCATGTCATACTCGCCGGGAACGTTCCTGTAAAGACCGTTGCCTATACGCTCTGCGTGGCCCATCTTGCCGAAGACTCTGCCATCGGGAGAGCAGATGCCCTCGATAGCGAACACGGAGTCGTTGGGGTTGAAGTGCACATCGTCGGTGGGCTGACCTTCAAGGTCAACGTACTGGGTGCATATCTGACCATTGGCAGCGAGCTGACGCACCAGCTCCTCGCTTGCTATGAAGCGGCCTTCGCCATGGGAGATAGGCACGGAGTAGATATCGCCCACATTGGTGTCATAGAGCCAGGGACTCTTGTTGGAGGCCACGCGCACGCGCACGATGCGGGACTGATGGCGGGCAATGGTGTTGAAGGTCAGAGTGGGGCAGCTTTCATCGGTGTCGATGATCTTGCCGTAGGGCACAAGACCCAGCTTGATAAGGGCCTGGAAGCCGTTGCAGATACCAAGGATAAGGCCGTCGCGCTTTTCAAGAAGCTCCGTCACGCCATCCTTGACGGCAGCGTTGCGGAAGAAGGCAGTGATGAACTTGCCGGAGCCGTCCGGCTCGTCGCCGCCGGAGAAGCCGCCGGGAATGAATATCATCTGGGCGGTCTTGAGCTCACTTGCAAAGCTCTCCACACTGCGGGCAATGCCCTCGGATGTCAGGTTGTTGATGACCATTATCTCAGGCTCAGCTCCCGCATCACGCATGACCTTGGCGGAGTCAAACTCGCAGTTGGTGCCGGGGAACACGGGGATGAGCACCCTGGGACGGGCCACCTTGACGGCGGGTGCCTGACGCTCAGTGTTCTCATAGGAGAAAAGCTCTATCTTCTTGCCCACGGTGGGAATGTTGCAGGAGTATACACTCTCCAGCTTGCCTTCGTAGATGCCCAGCAGCTCATTGAGAGCAAGGCTTTCGCCCTTGTAGCCTATTTCAGCTTTGTCGGTAACAGTGCCGATAAGCTTGCCGACATTCACATCTCCCTGCACTTCCAGCAGAAATGCGCCGTAGCAGTAGCCAAAAAGTTCATCGAGGCTGAGATTTTCGTCAAAGTCCACACCCAGCATCTCACCAAAGCTCATCTTCATGACGGCCTCGGCAACACCGCCGTAGGTGGGAGTGTAGGCGCTGACGGCCTTGCCGGAGGAGAGAAGTGCGTGGACTTCGTCAAAGACCTTCATAAGGCTCTCGGCCTTGGGAAGTCCTGCCTCGTCATACTCGGGAACAATAAGCACCAGCTTGTTGCCGGACTTCTTTAAGTGGTTTGGGACTATCTTGTCCACCTTCTCGGTGGTGACAGCGAAGGAGACGAGGGTGGGAGGCACATCCATGCTCTCGAAAGAGCCGCTCATGGAGTCTTTACCGCCGATGGCGCCGATGCCCAGCTCCATCTGGGCGCGGAAAGCACCCAGCAGGGCTGCCAGAGGCTTGCCCCAGCGTTCAGGCTCTTTGCGGAGTCTCTCAAAATACTCCTGGAAGGTAAGGTACACATCCTCAAACTTTGCGCCCGTGGCAACCAGCTTGCTCACAGACTCCACAACGGCAAGGTATGCGCCGTGGAATGGGCTCTTTTCGCTGATGAAGGGATTGTATCCCCATGCCATAAGTGAGCAGTCATCAGTGTGCTTTTTCTCAACGGATATCTTGTGCACCATGGCCTGAATGGGGGTGTGCTGATTTCTGCCGCCAAAGGGCATGAGCACAGTGCCCGCACCGATGGTGGAGTCAAATCGCTCGGAAAGGCCGCGCTTGGAGCAAACGTTCAGGTCGGATGCCAGAGCGCGCATACCTTCGGTGAAGCTCACAGGAGCTGCTTTTTCAAAGCCCTCGGCTTTTGCAACATGGGCAACAGCGTGCTTTTCAGCACCGTTGGAGTTGAGAAATTCGCGGCTTATGTCCACGATCTTCTTGCCGTTCCAGTGCATGACCAGACGGGGCTGCTCGGTGACCTTTGCGATAACGGTAGCCTCAAGGTTCTCGCTTTCGGCAAGGGCCATGAAGCGCTCAATATTTTCTTTTTCTATTACAACAGCCATACGCTCCTGAGACTCGCTGATAGCAAGCTCAGTACCGTCCAGACCGTCGTACTTCTTGGTAACAGCGTTCAGGTCTATCTCAAGACCGTCGGCCAGCTCACCTACGGCAACAGACACGCCGCCTGCGCCAAAGTCATTGCAGCGCTTTATCATGCGGCATGCCTCGCCGTTGCGGAAAAGGCGCTGGAGCTTGCGCTCCTCGGGGGCGTTGCCCTTCTGCACCTCTGCGCCGCAGCTTTCAAGGGACTCGACAGTGTGGCTCTTGGAAGAACCGGTAGCACCGCCGCAGCCGTCGCGGCCTGTGCGTCCGCCGAGGAGGATGACCACGTCTCCGTCCTCGGGGCGCTTACGGCGGACGTTCTCAGCGGGAGCGGCAGCGATGACTGCGCCTATCTCCATGCGCTTTGCAGCGTAGCCGGGGTGATAAAGCTCATCCACAATGCCGGTGGCAAGACCGATCTGGTTGCCGTAGGAGGAATAGCCTGCGGCAGCAGTAGTCACAAGCTTTCTCTGAGGCAGCTTGCCCTCAAGGGTCTCGCTGACGGGCTTTAAGGGGTCGGCAGCACCGGTGACGCGCATTGCGCCGTAAACGTAGGAGCGGCCGGACAGAGGGTCGCGGATAGCGCCGCCAATGCAGGTGGCAGCACCGCCAAAGGGCTCTATCTCGGTGGGATGGTTATGAGTCTCGTTCTTGAAAAGCAGCAGCCAGGGCTCGGTAACACCGTCCACATCCACGTTTATCTTCACGGTGCAGGCATTTATCTCCTCGGACTCATCAAGCTTGGAAAGCTTTCCGGCCTTCTTGAGGTGGCGCACAGCGATAGTGGCAAGATCCATGAGGTTCACAGGCTTTGTGCGCTTGAGGGCTTCGCGTGTGGCGATATACTCCTCATAGGCGCTCTGGATAAGCTCATCTTCAAAGCTGACCTTGTCCAGAGTGGTGGTGAAGGTGGTGTGGCGGCAGTGATCGGACCAATAGGTGTCGATCATGCGGATCTCGGTGATAGTGGGCTCACGCTTTTCGCTGACAAAATACTCCTGACAGAAGGAAATATCGTCAATATCCATTGCAAGACCGTAATTGCGGATAAACTCAGCAAGTTCATCCCGGGAAAGGGCGGTGAAGCCCTCAAGGGTCTCAACAGTGGTGGGGATATCGTAGTTTATAAGCAAGGTCTCAGGCTTCTCCATTGCGGCCTCGCGGGCCTCAACGGGGTTGATGACGTACTTTTTGATTTCCCTTATCTCGCTGTCGGAAAGTGCGCCCTTGAGCATGTAGACCTTAGCGGTACGTACCTCGCAGCGCTGTGCCTGAGAAATTATCTGGATGCACTGGGCGGCGGAGTCGGCTCTCTGGTCGAACTGACCGGGCAAATACTCCACGGCGAAAAGGGTGTAGCCCTCGCCATTGAGCTCAAAGCATACATTATCAAGCTGGGGCTCGCTGAGAACGGTTTTTACAGCGTAGTCAAAAAGCTCTTCGCTTATGTTCTCAAGGTCATAGCGGTTAACTATGCGAAGCTCCTCAAGAGCCTCAATCTTCAAAAGGCTTCTCAGATCCTCAAGGAGGTTTCTGGCCTCGTGGGCAAGCTCTTTTTTCTTTTCAACAAATACCCGGTATACCATCACTTTACCTCCTTGAATGCTTTCATGGCCCGCTGGCCGATATCATGGCGGTAGAAGGCGTTGTCAAAATGCACCTTTTCCACCAGCCTGTATGCGCTCTCTATAGCCTTTTCAAGAGTATCTTCAACTGCGGTCAGGCCGATAACGCGGCCGCCGTTGGTAAGGAGCTTTCCCGCTTCAAGCTTTGCGCCTGCAACATAGGCATGCTCCACTGCCTCTTCACCGATAGTCATCTCAAAGCCCTTTTCGTAGCTCTGGGGATAGCCCTTGGAGGCCATGATGACACAGCAGGCGTTCTTATTGCCAAACTTGACCTCGGTATCGGCGAGAGTGCCGTTGGTGGTGGCCTGCATCACAGTGAGAAGATCGCTTTCCAGCAGGGGCAGCACGACCTGAGTTTCAGGGTCGCCGAAGCGGCAGTTATACTCTATTACCTTCGGGCCATTGGGGGTGAGCATAAGACCAAAGTACAAGCAGCCCTTGAAGGGACGGCCTTCAGCTTTCATAGCCTTTATGGTGGGCATGAAGATAGTCTCCATGCACTCTTTTGCTATGCTCTCAGTGTAGTAGGGATTGGGGGCAACGGTGCCCATGCCGCCAGTGTTGAGGCCTTCGTCATTGTCAAAGGCGCGCTTGTGGTCCATGGAGGAAACCATGGGCACAAGATACTCTCCGTCCGTAAAGGCCAGAACAGAGACTTCGGGGCCTGTCAGAAACTCCTCAATGACCACTTGAGAGCCGCTTTTTCCGAACATGCCCTCCAGCATCATGGAGCGGACAGCCTCTTTTGCTTCCTCTCGGGTCTGGGCGATGATAACGCCCTTGCCCAGCGCAAGCCCGTCAGCCTTTACAACGATGGGCATATTGGCGCTTTCAAGGTACTCAAGCGCGGCCTCGGCATCGGTAAAGGTCTCATAAGCTGCGGTGGGGATACCGTGCTTTTTCATAAGGTTTTTGGAAAAGACCTTGCTGCCCTCGATGATGGCAGCGGCCTTATTTGGGCCAAAACAGGGTATACCCACCTCACTGAGTGCGTCCACTGCGCCCAGCACCAGAGGATCGTCAGGGGCTACAACGGCGTAATCCACCTGATTTTCCACGGCGAATTTCACGATGCCCTCAATGTCCTTTGCGCCGATATTGACGCAGCTGGCGTCGGCGGCAATACCGCCGTTGCCGGGCAGGGCAAATATTTGGGTAACTTCAGGGTTTTCTTTGAGCTTTTTTATAATAGCGTGCTCGCGGCCGCCGCCGCCAACAACAAGAAGCTTCATATATTCTCTCCTTAATGGTGGAACAGGCGCATGCCGGTGAAGGACATGACCATGTCATAGCTGTCGGCAGTCTCGATAACGTTGTCGTCGCGGATGCTGCCACCGGGCTCGGCGATGTACTTTACACCGCTCTTGTAGGCGCGCTTTACATTGTCGCCAAAGGGGAAGAATGCGTCAGAGCCCACGGTCACACCACTCTGGGTGGCAATCCAGCGCTTTTTCTCGTCCTCGGTGAGAATTTCGGGCTTGACCTTGAATACCTTTTGCCACTCGCCCTCTTCCAGCACGTCCATGTACTCGTTGGAGGTGTAGATATCGATGGCATTGTCACGGTCGGGACGGCGGATATCGTCCACAAACTCAAGCCCCAGCACCATGGGATGCTGTCTCAGATACCACTTGTCGGCCTTGTCGCCTGCAAGGCGGGTGCAGTGGATGCGGCTCTGCTGGCCTGCGCCCACGCCGATGGCCTGACCGTCCTTAACATAGCACACGGAGTTGGACTGGGTATATTTAAGGGTGATAAGGGCTACCATCATGTCGATTGCGGCGGCATCGGTAAGCTCCTTATTCTTGGTAACGATGTTGGACAGAAGCTCCCGGTCTATATTGAAATTGTTTCTGCCCTGCTCGAAGGTGACGCCGAAAACGTCCTTGCACTCGGTGGCGGCGGGGACAAAGTCGGGGTCTATCTTCACAACGTTGTAGCCGCCCTTTTTCTTGGTCTTGAGAATCTCAAGGGCTTCTTCAGTGTAGTCGGGGGCGATGATGCCGTCAGAAACTTCGTACTTAAGGTACATGGCGGTGGCAGCGTCGCAGGTGTCGGAGAGAGCTGCCCAGTCGCCAAAGGAGCACAGACGGTCAGCGCCGCGGGCGCGGATGTATGCGCAGGCGATGGGAGAGAGCTCTGCGTTCTCGTCCACAAAGTATATTTTCTTGTCAGTCTCGCTCAGGGGCAGACCAACGGCTGCGCCTGCGGGAGAGACGTGCTTGAAGGAGGCGGCAGAGGGAAGGCCGGTGGCCTCTTTCAGCTCACGCACCAGCTGCCAGGAGTTGAATGCGTCCAGCAGATTGATGTAGCCGGGCTTGCCGTTTAAAACGGTGATGGGCAGCTCGCCGTCCTTTACGAAAATGCGGGAGGGCTTCTGGTTGGGGTTGCAGCCGTATTTCAGTTCAAGCTCTTTCATGGTGCGCTCCTTATATATTTTTATTTATCAGGCGCTCATCATACTCGCCTGTGGCAAGGTCGATGTAGCGGGTGTAGAGGGATATCTTGTTGTTCTCGTCCAGATTTTCCCAGATGGCATTGGTGAAAACGTCGATATCGTTGTCCATGGCCATGCGCTCAGGCTCGCCCTGGAAGGTGGGGATGGGGTTGCCGTCGGTGACATTGGTGTGGATAAAGTGACCCAGACCGGCAATGGGCTCGTAGGCGAAGGTGTAGCGGTTGCAGGCAGTGCCCTCAGCATCGGCGCTCTTGAGGATGCTTATCTTGTACTCAAAGTCGCCGTTTTCAAAGCTGAGCATGCCGCTGATGCGGGGGGTCAGGTTGGGAGCATCAGGCTCAAACTTACGCTGGTTGAGTGCCTTGGAAAAGCTCATACCGACCTTGAGACCTTCAACGATGGTATCGGTCTGGTCGCCGTTGGTGACGATGAGCTTATTTTCAAAGCTGCGTACTGCGGCGTAGATAATGAGGCTGGGGTCTTCCACCTTGGAGGCGTCAAAGGGTTCGGTAAAGACTTCGCCGTTTTTCACGGTGAAAACTCTGTTGCGGCTGTTTGCGCTGCGGCCCATGATGAAATAGGCGATGGCGGCGTGCTTTGCGTCAGGGGTCTTGCCAATGACGATGCCGCGGCCTACGTAGGGGTTGCCGGAAATAAGTTCCTCTATGGAGTTTATCTTGTATATATCCATCTCAAACACCTCTTGTTTTTATCATTTCAGCGCAGACCAGCTCTGCACTCATTGGCAGTATCTCCCACTCGGCCTCCTGCATGACACGCTTCTGGAGAACTTCCGCAGTGTCGCCGGGGAGGATGGAGACGGCCTTCTGCATTATTATCTTGCCCCCGTCGGGGATTTCGTTTACAAAGTGTACGGTAGCGCCCGTTACCTTCACGCCGTACTCAAGGGCGGCTTCGTGCACGCGAAGGCCGTAAAAGCCCTTGCCGCAGAAGGAAGGAATAAGTGAGGGGTGCACATTTATGATGCGGTTTTCATAGTGGCTTGTGAATTTTTCACTCAGTATGCTCATAAAGCCTGCAAGCACGATAAGCTCAATGCCCTTTTCGTCCAGAAGCTTTATAAGGGCCTCCTCAAAGGCTTCCTGAGAGCCAAGCTCTTTCTTTAAAAGCACCGCACTCTCGATACCGGCATTTTTTGCCCTTTCAAGAGCATAGGCGGAGGCAGAGTTGGATATCACCAGCACTATCTCACCGCTTTTGAGAACGCCGGACTTTTCGCTGTCAATAAGGGCCTGCAAATTTGTGCCGCCGCCGGATACCAGCACGGCAATCTTGGCTTTCAGCATATGCGCACCTTGTCTTCCATCTTCTCAATGTGGCCGATAACGTAGGCGTCCTCACCCTCGCTGCGGAGGATCTCAAGAGCCTTGTCAGCGTCCTCGGCGGCTACCACGATGCTCATGCCAACGCCCATGTTGAAGGTGTTGAACATATCACGCTCAGGGATATTGCCCACCTTGGCAATAAGGTCAAAAATGGGCAGCACGCGGATGGCATTTTTATCTATCACAGCGCCCAGACCCTCGGGGATGCTTCTGGGGATATTCTCATAGAAGCCGCCGCCGGTGATGTGGGAGATGCCCTTGACCTTTATTTTCTCAACAAGGGCCATAACCGGCTTTACGTATATCTTGGTGGGGGTGAGCAGGGTTTCACCCACGCTCTTGCCGGAAAGCTCTGCAAGAGGAGTCTTTATGTCGGCATTTTCCACATCAAAGACCTTTCTCACAAGGGAAAAGCCGTTGGAGTGCACGCCGCTGGAGGGCAGGGCGATAACGATGTCGCCCTCGCACATGGCGGAGTTGTCCAGCACCTTGCACTTATCCACGATGCCCACTGCAAAACCGGCAAGATCGTACTCATCCACAGGGTAGAAGCCGGGCATTTCAGCAGTCTCGCCGCCGATGAGGGCAGCGCCGCTCTGCACGCAGCCTTCTGCCACGCCGGAGACTATCTGGGCAATGCGCTCAGGCACATTCTTGCCGCAGGCGATATAGTCAAGGAAGAAAAGGGGCTTTGCGCCGGAGCAGATGATATCGTTCACGCACATGGCCACGCAGTCAATACCCACGGTGTCATGCTTGTCCATGAGGAAAGCCATCTTAAGCTTTGTGCCCACGCCATCGGTGCCGGAGACGAGAACAGGCTTTTCCATGCCCTTCACGTCCAACTCGAAAAGACCGCCGAAGCCGCCCACGTCGGAGCAGACACCGGGTGTGAGGGTGCGGGCTATATGGCTTTTCATAAGCTCAACTGCCTTGTAACCGGCGGTAATATCCACACCGGCGGCAGCGTAGGAAGCGGAATGACTCTTTTCCATACTTATATACTCACTTTCTAAGCAGTAGTTATATTATTCTTTACCCGTCCAGCAGTAGGTGCAGAGCTTTTCAGGGTCGATGCCGATAGCCTCCAGAAGTCCGTCCAGACTCTGATAGCCAAGGGAAGAAAAGCCCAGCTTTTCGCTGATGGTCTTGAGCAGGCACTGGCCACGCTCAGTGGAGGCATCGGCGTACTCGTCCAGATGGCGCTGACCGGCGTTGCCCTCCAGCTCCTGAATCATACGGCGAGTCAGAAGCTCCATGTCGGAGTTGCTGCGGGAGAAATTGAGGTACTTGCAGCCATACATAACAGGAGGGCAGGCCGAGCGCATATGCACTTCCTTGGCACCGCTGCTGTAGAGAAACTCAACAGTTTCCTGAAGCTGGGTGCCGCGGACGATGGAGTCGTCCACGAAAAGAAGTTTCTTGCCCTCAATAAGCTCAGGCACGGGGATCTGCTTCATCTTGGCCACCTGATTTCTCACTTCCTGATTTGCAGGGGTAAAGGAGCGGGGCCAGGTGGGGGTGTATTTCACGAAGGGACGGGCGAAGCGGGTATGGCTTTGGTTTGCATAGCCGATGGCGTGGGGCACGCCGGAGTCAGGCACACCCGCAACACAATCAACCTCAGGCATTCTGCCCTTTTCCATGTCGTCTCTGGCCATGATCTCACCGTTGCGGCAGCGCATGACCTCAACGTTTTTGCCCTCGTAATTGGAGTTGGGGTAGCCGTAATAGGTCCAGAGGAAGGAGCAGATACGCATCTTGTCCCCTGCGGGAGAAAGGGTCTTCCAGCCCTCGGCGCTTATCTGCACTATCTCCTGGGGGCCAAGCTCGTGCTCATCATCATAGCCCAGCTTGTGATAGGCAAAAGACTCAAAGGAAACGCAGTAGCCGTTTTCGTCCCGGCCTACCAGCACGGGCAGTCTGCCCATCTTGTCACGGGCGGCGATTATGCCGTCCTCGTTGAGAATGAGGATGGTGGCGGAGCCGTCAATTATGTCCTGAGCGTAGCGTATGCCCTCCACCAGAGAACTTTTCTGGTTTATGAGGGCGGCCAGCAGCTCAACAGAGTTTACGCCGCCGTTGCTCATGGCCATAAACTGGGTGCCATTCTGGGAAAAGTATTTTTCAATAAGCTCGTCGGCATTGTTTATTACACCTATCATGGATATGGCGTAAAGGCCGAGAGGTGAACGCACCATAAGGGGCTGGGGGTCAAAGTCGCTTATGCAGCCGATGGCGCTGCAGCCGGAGAAACCGGGCAGATCCGGCTCAAACTTGGTGCGGAAGGGGGAATTGTCTATCCTGTGTATTTCTTTCTGGAAGCCCTTTTCCTTATCGAATACCACCATACCGGCGCGTCTTGTGCCAAGGTGAGAGTGGTAGTCAACGCCGAAAAACACATCCAGAACCACATCGCGGCGGGAAACCGCTCCGAAGAAACCGCCCATTATGCAAAGAACAGCTCGGAGAGAGTCATGGGATCGACATACTCGCCGTCCTTGTAAACTCTCATGTTGCCGGATGCGATCTCATCGATAAGGATGACCTCGTCGCCCACGTAGCCAAACTCAAACTTGATGTCGTAAAGCTCCATGCCGCGCTTTGCCATCTCATCGGCGACTATCTTTGTGATGCGCTGGGTCTGCTCCTTGAGGGAGTCATACTGCTCATCGCTCATAACGCCCAGAGCCACAAGGCCGTCCTTGGTAACCAGGGGATCGCCCTTCTCGTCATTTTTGAAGGTGGTCTCAACATAGTAGGGCAGGTCTTCGCCGGACTCGATATAGTCACCGTAGCGGCGGATGAAGCTGCCCACTGCCTTGCAGCGGCAGATAACCTCAAGACCGTGACCGAAAACGCGGGCGTTGAGAACTTCCATGGTGCAGTCATCAAGGTTTGCGCTGACATAATGGGTCTTTATGCCGGCCTCTTTGAGCTTTTCAAAGAAGTACACGGACATGCGGAGGTTGACAAGGCCGACGCCTTCAATGGTCAGACCCACAGCGTTTTCGCCCGGATCGAACTTGCCGTCTTTACCGGTGCAGTCATCCTTGAACTTCAAAAGAGCGTTGCCGTTTTCAAGTGCGTAGACATTCTTGGTTTTTCCAGTGTAAACGAGTTCCATTCTTTTCTCCTCCATTTTCTCAATTGTTGAGCTTTCTGTCTTTGTTGAGTACTTCTTCTGTCATTTTTATACGATAAGCGTCCAGCTTCTCAGCCAGAGCATCGTCAGCGATGGAAAGCATCTCCACAGCCAGCATACCGGCGTTCTTTGCGCCGTCAATGGCTACAGTGGCGACGGGGATGCCGGATGGCATCTGCACGGTGGACAGCAGTGCGTCCATGCCGCCTAACTGGGCGGACTTGATGGGGATGCCGATAACAGGCAGGGTGGTTCCTGCTGCCATTGCACCGGCAAGATGAGCTGCCATACCGGCGGCGGCGATGATAACGCCGAAGCCATTGGCTCTTGCGTTCACGCAGAAATCTCTTGCCTCCACGGGGGTACGGTGGGCAGAGTAGATGTGCATCTCATAGGGTACGCCAAACTCCTTGAGAACATCAGCGGCCTTGCCCACAACGGGCAGATCGCTGTCACTTCCCATGATTATTCCGACTTTCTTCACGGCATTATCCTCCTTCATAATTAAAAAAAGGCGCACTCATCACTTGAAAAAGCATTGAGTACGCCCAGACGGTCGGCAGGTTATGATAGTTTGGTTCACGTGGTGCTCCACTTTGGACAAGGGAAAAACCTTGTTTAACCGTCAGAGCCAAGCTACCTCAAGTATTGATTTTATGTGCCTTTAGAATATCATGAGCGCGTTTCAAATGTCAATTATCTAGAAAACCAATATCAGACATTTTAGACGAAAAATTTTAGTCGTTTTTGTGCAAATATACAGATTTGTTTTCCTCCCGCTCTTGACAATGTATGTTGTTCCTACTTATAATCGGCTTGAAACGAGATACATAAACGAAGATAAAAAGGCGGGATAAAATGCTCAAACCCAGTGAATTTATAGAAACCTACTCCAACGCAGGCAAAGCAAAGTGCGCCTCCTCCGCAGTGAGACTTTTGCTTTTGGCGCTGCTGTCCGGTTTCATCCTCGGCACTGCCGGCGCTGCTGCCAGCACGGCAAGCTTTGCTTTTGAAAATGTATCGGCTGCAAAGCTTATTAACGCCTTTATCTTTGCATTTGGCCTTATCGTTATTATCTACACCGGCGCCGAGCTTTTCACCGGCAATTGCCTTATTGCGATTTCCCTGCTTGAAAAGCGGGTAACGGCATCTTCCATGCTGAGAAACCTTGTTATAGTGTATCTGGGCAATTTTGTGGGCTGTGCCCTTGTGGCATGGTGCTGCGTTGTGACGGAAAGATTTGACTTGGCTGGCGGCGCACTTGCCGTGAGCACCATTAAAACAGCCGCGGCAAAGTGCTCGCTGAGCTTTTCTGACGCCTTTATTCTGGGCATTTTCTGTAATGCGCTGGTCTGCCTTGGGGTTGTGTGCGGTGTAACCGCAAAATCCGCTGCGGGCAAGGCTGTGGGCGCCTATCTCCCGGTGTGCATTTTCGTTATCTGCGGCTTTGAGCACTCCGTTGCCAATATGTATTACATACCCGCAGGCCTTTTTGCAAACTCCATCCCCGCCTATGCCCAGACCGCTGCAAAGGCCGGTGTTGATATTTCTGCCCTCACGTGGCTGAACTTTGCTGTAAAAAACCTTGTTCCCGTGACTCTTGGAAACATTGTGGGCGGTGCCGGACTGGGCGCACTGCTCTGGTCCTGCAACAAAAACAGTTTTGGAAAATAGGAAAAATCATATTTATACTGTGAAAAAATCAGACACTCACAAAAATGTGGGTGTCTGATTTTATTTTGCAGCGGTGCATTGATATGTACAGGCGAGATAAACTTTTTGCATAATAGAGTTGACAACTGTAGTCTGACGTGCTATTATACGCTCAGATGACACGTGTAGTCTGCACCGATGGAGGTCAATATGGATATTTTAGCAGAACGTATATCCGATTCTGAACTTGAAGTTATGAAGCTTTTGTGGAAAGCGGGGGAGCCTGTAACGTCCACTGTGATACGTGAACAACTGCAAAGCAGTATGGGCTGGGAGGCAACTACCATAAAAACCCTCATTTCCCGCCTTGTCCATAAGGAGGTTATTTCTCAGGAAAAGCGTAAGGTATTTTATTACCGCCCGCTTATATCGGAAAGGGAATATAACGCTTGGGCCACCTCACGTCTCATAAATAAGCTCTACAAGGGCAGCGCGGCAGCGTTGGTGGCAGCGCTGGTGGACTCTCAGGGCCTTTCTGACGGAGACATTGACGAGCTGAGGGCGCTGTTCAAAGTGGAGGACTGAAATGGCAGAGTTTTTGAATACTTTTCTTGCGCTCACTGCTGGCGGCAGCGTGCTTGTGCTGCTTCTTATTTTCCTGCGCTATGTGCTTTTCCGCACCATGCCCGCCACGGCCTATTATTATCTGTGGATTTTGGTGCTTCTCCGCTTCGCTCTGCCCATACCCGGTGTTCTGCCCGTGGACAGGCCGGAGCTGCCCCGCCCTGTGCCGACTCCGTATGTGGCCCCCGTCAGCACGCATGACAGCGACTTTCGCATCTACGCAAGGCCGGGCATGTTTCCCAGTGCAGGAAATGTTGGAACTTATGACAGCAAAGCCCTGCCATTGCAGGCAGTATCCGGCAATGCAGATGGTTTAGCTCTTGCCGAAACCCTGCGAAGCCTCCCCTGGGAAGAAATTCTTTTTGCATTGTGGCTTGCGGGCTTTGCAATAAGCCTTGCCCGCTATGTATCGGGCTACCTTCGCTTTGCCTCTCTCATCCGCCGCAGCCGTATCCGCCCCACGCTGGACGATAACCGCTGCTATCAGCGGATAAAACGGGGCAGAAAGCCGGAACTTATACGCAGTAAATACGTCAGAACACCGATGCTGATGGGGCTTATCCGCCCTGTGCTGGTGCTGCCTGACACACAGTATACCCAGGAACAGTTGGAAAACATATTTCTCCATGAGCTTATGCATTACCGCCGCCGGGACATAGCCTACAAGTGGCTGAGCGTGCCGGTGTACTCGTCCCAGTGGTTCAACCCTCTGGCCTATCTGATGCGCCGGGAGGTCAACCGGGCCTGTGAGCTGAGCTGTGACGAAATGCTGATAGCAAGGATGGACAGGGATGAAAAGCAGTCCTATGGAGACACCCTCATCTCTCTGGCCTCTGCCGGGCGTTTGCCTGCCGGTATTGTGGCCACCACCTTCACCACGGAGAAGCGCGACCTTAAAGAAAGGCTGGTCAAAATCATGAAATTCAAAGAGAAAACATTCGTATCCATTCTGGCGATCGTTTTGTCCGTGGCTTTGCTGGCAGGCTGCGGCGCCGTGGCAGGCCCTGTAAAGGACGAAAAAGAAAAGTCAGAGCCTGAACTGGTGGAAACAGCCGCCAAAATCGTGCCCACCCCCCAGCCCGCAGAGCCTGACACCACTGAGGACGGCGCGGTGATCGTAAACAACGTGGATGAGCTGCTCGCCGCCATTGCCCCCGGCGCAAAGATACGCCTTGCAATGGGCGTGTACAACCTGACGGAAGCTGCCGACTACGGTGTAACATCCGAAGGCAAGTACTACAGCTGGGCAGAGGTCTACGACGGCTATGAGCTTGTTATCCCCGGTCTGGACGGCCTGAGCATTACCGGCAGCTATAAGGAGACCACCATAGCCACCGAACCCCGTTACGCCAATGTCATCAGATTTGTAAACTGCAAGAACATAAATCTTGAGGCCATGGTCATAGGCCATACGGAAAAGCAGGGCTTCTGTTCCGGCGGCGTGCTGTATTTTGACAACTGCAACGATACCTACATAGACTCCTGCCATCTCTACGGCTGCGGCATAATCGGCATCTTTGCCCAGAACTGCAAGGGCGTGTACGCCAATAAATGCAGTATTTATGAGTGCTCCCAGAATGCGGTGTACGCTCTTTCCAGTCAGGACCTGCGTATTGAAAACTGCGATATCCACGACTGCGGCGAAGGCATGGTGCAAAGCGTGTTCACTGTGGACTCCTCCAACGGCTTTGCTGTGGTCAACAGCAACATCTTTGCCAATACCGCCCTCCATCTTATTGACAGCCGCTATTCCCAGCAGGTCAGTCTCCTGGGCTGCAACGTTGAGGAAAATGTATTCACCGAGCCTATGTTCTGGTGCGAGGGCTACAGTGTCACGGTGGAAGACTGCCGCTTTGACCTGAATCACTATAAGGCTCTCTACGAAGATGGTAGTCAGCCCAAGCGGCCTCCCGTAAATTCAGAAGGACGGGAGCTTACCGAGAAGGACTTTATCGAGATGGAGCAGGCGGCTGCAAGCTACAGTGGCCCGCAGACCGCTGAGCCTGTGAAGCTTGATGAGACCGTGGACGCAGACGGTGTCCGTCAGGTCACAGTCAGCACCGTGGACGAATTTCTGGCCGCCATTGACGATAATACTGTCATCACCCTCAACGCACCTCTCTTCGACCTGAGCACTGCCTCCGACTACGGCGCCTATGGCAACGAAAACTACTACTGGTTCAATGTGTACGACGGCCCCGGTCTTGTTATCTCCGGCGTTGAAAATCTCAGCATCGTGGGTGACGGCGCGGTGATCTCCGCCATTCCCAGATATGCCAACGTCCTCGGCTTTGTAAACTGCGACAATATCACCCTCCGCGGCTTCACAGCAGGCCACACCGAAGAGCCCGGCGAATGTGTCGGCGGCGTGCTGGACTTCCAGAACTGCAACGGCATCGACATTGCCGACTGCCGCCTCTACGGCTGCGGCATACTGGGCATCTCTGCCTCCGGCTGCACCAAGCTGAGCGTGGAGAAAACCGAGATCTACGACTGCTCTCAGGGTGCAATTGCCCTCTACGACACCGACGGCGCAGCGTTTTCAGACTGTGATATCCACGACTGCCGCACTCCCGAAATAAGCATTTCCGGTTGCAGCGGCGTAACATACAACGGGGAAAATCTCAAATACGGTTCATTCCAGATAGTGGACAATATGGCCATAGAGTTTGAATACCCCAAATATTGATGCAAATAACAAAACCCGGAAATGCTCTCAGCATTTCCGGGTAATTTTTTTATTCAGCAACAAGGTTTTTCACCCACATCCGGTTTTTCACCATGTAGAAACCTATGCCGACCTTGATAAACTCCAGAGCCTGCACGATGATGTACAGGGGCAGTATGGGCATATCGGTAAAGCGGGAGATGACAACAGCCACGGGAACGGCGATGACCCAGACGAAAGCACTGTCAAAAATAAGTGTTATAAGGGTCTTGCCGCCGCTTCTCAAGGTGAAGTAGCAGCCGTGAGCAAAGGCGTTGACAGGCATCATACAGGCAGACACCAGCAAAAGACTTGCCGCAATACTCTTGGCGTTTTCGGTAGTGTTGTAGATGCGAGGTACAAAAGGTGCGAGAATTGCCATCACGGCACCCACCACGACACACAGGCTTACGGAAAAGGCTATGAGCTTACTGTCCTCGTCCACGGCTTTATCAAGCTCGCCTGCACCCAGACGCTGCCCCACAATAATGGAAATGGTGGAACCCATTGCAAAGAAAGCGCAGAAGAAGAGGTTTGATACCGTGGTACAGATGTTGACGGCGGAAACCACCTCAAGGCCACGGGTGGAGTAGCACTGGTTGAGGGTAGTCATGCCGGAGGACCATAAAAGCTCGTTTATGAGAAGGGGAGCGCCCATGATAAGTATCTGCTTTACAAGGGGAGCAGGCACACGCATGGAGCGGTAGGCCCCAACGATGAAGGAATGAGTGTCCTTGTGACTGTGAGTCCATATAATGACAATAAGCATCTCCACAACGCGGGCGATAAGCGTTGCTATTGCGGCACCCACAACGCCGAGGGCGGGAGCGCCAAACTTGCCGAAGATAAGGATATAGTTGAAAACAAGGTTTACAAGTACGGCGGTAACGCCCGCTTTCATGGGCAATACCGTCTCGCCTGTTTCCCTCAGCGTAATGGCATATACCTGCAATATGGCAAAGGGCACCATCTGCCAGAGCATTATTTTCATATAATCCATGCCGTACTGCAGCGTGTCTGCCAGATCCAGCCCGTCGCCGCTTTCATGGAGGAAAAGGGAAATAAGCTCTTCGCCCATAGTCACAAATATGCCCATGGCCACCGCGACGGTCACGGCGGAGATAATAAGCTTCATGCGGAAAGTATCCCGCACACCCTTTTGGTCACCCTTGCCGTAAAACTGGGCGGTGAATATGCCTGCACCGGCTGTTCCGCCGAAGATACACAGGTTAAAGACAAAAATAAGCTGGTTTGCGATGGCAACGCCGCTCATAGGCTCAGTGCCTATCTGCCCGACCATTATATTGTCCAAAAGGTTTACAAAGTTTGTTATGACGTTCTGGATAAGAACGGGGATCATTACGGCCAGCAGCCTTTTGTAAAAGGCTCTGTCACCAATAAGATTTCTGATTTTCATAGCTATCACCGGGAACAATAAATTTTAAACGCAACGGGCGTAGTATAGCAGATATAAAATTCATTGTCCACAGTTTTGTATGTCAGAATTCATTCCCAAGCTTGACTACCATTACTCCGTCTATGAGCCTTATTGACTCTGGATAGGGATAAATTTTCATGTCCTCCGTTTTGCCGCCAAGCCGGATCGCATCAGCTTGCTCAGCGCTGACCTTTGTTATTTCATCACCGAGGAAAAAACTGCAAAAAGCGGGGATACACCCGGCGGAGAGGAGAGAACGCTCCGTGTCCACACCGGTGAAAGCTTCAAGCTCTTCATGCATAAATGGATTTTGGATCGGCCGGTTGCTCTCATCAAGCTGCCCGATAAACATAACCGGCATACCGATGTGATAGCCTTCTGTAGCCTCAATGCGCGCGGACAGTTTCAGACAAAAGGCATAGGCATTTTTGAAAACAGTGTCCATTTTGAGATATGCCTTGTTGGACGCTATTACATTGGCAGAACACTGGATCAATACGGAAACCAGAAGAAGCGTACATACAGCGGAGCGGACAAAGCGTGAAAAAGCAGGAGCTGCGGGTATTTCAACCTTATCCAACAGTGCAATCGCAGCAACGGACATAAGCACCACCGGATATACCATCAGAAGATGAACACTTCCGCTCATTACCCATATCAGGGAACAGGCCAGAGGCGCTGTAAGAATGAGGCAGACTGTGATTATAAGCTTTATGGGGGACTTGTATATTTTTTTACGTATAATAGCGGAAACGGAAGCGGCAGCCAGAATTAACAGCATAATGATATGCATGATATTGACAAATTTGGAATAGAAAGGAAATACTCGATAAAAAAGTACGGTATATCTGAAAGCGTTTGATAACCTTGTACCAAGCTCCCAGACGGGGAGATACCACATATGATCAAGTCCCATGTAGGTGCTGAGCTGAGTACCGGTGACATTGAGAATGAGTGTAAGAACTACACGGTATAACACCAGACCCAAAGCGAGGGAAAGAAGATCACGTACACAAATCCAGATAGTGTCCCTGACGGACAGTGGCTTGTGGAAAATCGTAAATATAATGGATAAAACCAGCAATGCCGCGCCGAAACAAAAGTAGCTTTGATATATGCCCAGTGAGGCGGCGAAGAGCAGGGACGCAGGAAGCCAGCCCCATCTGAATTTGTGGGCAAAGTATGCGCCAAAGCAGGAAAGCATAAGGGCCATGAAGTATGCATCTGCCGTGTACATGAAAGCAAAAGTGGAAGCTGCGGTGGGAAAAGCAGCAACTGCCACACATATCAGGGCCGCACTCAGCCTGCTTTTTATTTCAAAGAGGGAGACTATGGCGCACATGGAAAGGGAGAAATACAGCGCGCAGAGAAGCCCTGTAAACCAGGGAAGCGTGTATCTGGATGAAAGAGAGTTTGCCGCGGTCAAAAGAAAGCGTCCGGAACTTAGTCCGCCTTCTTCATCATAGATAACGCCCAAATTATACATACCGCCTATGCCATTGCTGACGAGAGCATAGTCGTGGTTTACAAGCTGATTGGTAAAGCAGTACATATGAACGGCAAGAAAGACTGCTATTGCCGCAACAAAGGTGAAAATGATTACTTTACGATGTTTCTTGTCAATATATATACATATATATTGCAACAGCCTGCCAAAGTAAGAGTTGGAGTTTTCCATAAACAACTTCCTCCATAGCCTTGCTATCTGAGATAATTAAGCACTGAAACAAAAATAAATTTCTAGACATTTTAGCATGAAATTATTTCAGTTACAATATCTTTAGGTTTGCATAGCTGGGTTTTTATATGTTCTCCTTAACGTACTTCACCACATAATCCGCAAAGCGGCGTGTGGCGGGGCCGGCCTTGTCACCGGCGGCGATGGCAAGACCGATTATGCGCTTGGCTTCCGGTACCAAGGGCAGCTTCAGAAGCTTATCCTGTCTGCCTTTCAAAAGAAGCTCCGGCATTATGCTTATGCCCAGACCCTGCTCCACCATGGCGATGATGGCGTAGTCGTCCTTGGTGTAAAAGCGCACATTGGGCTTCACTCCGGCTGCCTCCAGAGCGCGCCTTGCATCGTGGTCAGAGCTTTCAAGAAGGCTGATGAAGGGCTCCGTCTCGCATTCGGTAAGCGGAAATCTGGGATAGCTTGCAAAGCGGCTGTTGGTGGGGAGAATGGCGAGGAGTCTGTCCTCCATCAGGGTAATATACTCACAGTCCAGTTCGCAGGGCAGATTTATGAAGCCTATGTCCACGCTGCCGTCGGAAAGCCACTGCTCAACATCGTGATAGTCGCCGTTTAAAAGCCTGAACTCAACGTTGGGATAATCCTGCTGAAAAAGCTTCAGAACGGGTGGCAGCCAGTGAACCGCAACTGAGGTAAAGGCCCCGATGCGCACGGTACCGGAGTCAAGGCCGCGAATGGCAGAAGCGGTCTGGCTGAGCTGCTCTGCGCTGTTGAGCAGATTTCGCACGGCAGGCAGCAGCGTCTCACCCTCAACCGTAAGCTTTACCCCGGCGCGTCCCCGTTTGATAATGGCAAAGCCCAGCTCCTGCTCGAGACTTGTGATGCTGTGGCTGATGGCGGACTGGGTGCAGCCCAGCACACTGGCGGCACGGGTCAGGCTGCCCAGTTCCACCACGCTCATCAAGGTCTGATATTTTGAAAGACTCATAGTGCAACACTCCATAAAGCGAGTTATGAAAAAAATTCATCTTAATATGAATTAAATTAGGGATAGTTATATTATATTCATAATTTGAAATATTTCAAGCTCTTTGTGCATTTTTACCCCTTGCTTTAATGAGTAAAAGCCTTATAATCCCAATATAGCAAAAGGCGGGGCTCAGAGGACAAGGCGCCGCCGTGAAAAGAGAGGAAAACTGTTATGGCAATGAATTCTGTTCTTATCCTTGTCGCTGTCATCATCTACCTTATCGGCATGATGTACATAGGCTTCCGTTACTCCAACAACAAGACCTCTGAGGACTTCTACCTTGGCGGCAGAAAGCTCGGCCCCATTGTCACCGCAATGAGCACCGAAGCATCCGACATGAGTGCATACCTTCTCATGGGCGTTCCCGGCCTTGCAATGTTCTGCGGCCTTGCAGAAGCCAGCTGGACGGCTATCGGTCTTGCCGCCGGTACTTACCTCAACTGGCTGATAGTTGCAAAGAGACTTCACAGATACTCTGTCAAGCTCAACGCCATCACCGTTCCTGACTATCTGGCTCTTCGCTTCAGAGACAATACCAAGCTCATTGAGACTCTGGGCGCACTGACCATCATCGTCTTCTTCGTACCCTACACTGCCTCCGGCTTCTCCGCCTGCGGCAAGCTCTTCAACAGCCTTTTCGGCTTTGACTACATGACCTCCATGCTCATCTCCGCCGCAGTCATCGTTATCTACTGCGCCACCGGCGGTTTCATGGCAGCTTCCGTCACAAGCCTTATTCAGGGTATCGTTATGACCATCGCTCTTGTTATCATCCTCTTCTTCGGCATCAATACTGCCGGCGGCTGGGATGTGGTCGTAGCCAACGCAAAGGAGATCCCCGGCTACCTCAGCTTCACCGCAACCACCAACATAAACGCAACTGCCGCGGATGTGGGCAGCTACACCCCGCTTATGATAGTCTCCACTCTCGCATGGGGCCTTGGCTACTTTGGCATGCCCCACGTTCTGGTGCACTTCATGGCCATCAACGATGAAAGCAAGCTCAGCTTCAGCCGCCGCGTTGGCTCCATCTGGTGTGTTATCTCCCTTGGCGTTGCCGTTATAATCGGTATTGTGGGCTTCTCCATGGCCAAGGCCGGTGTCATCCCCATGCCCGGTTCCGCCTCCGCAGCAGAGAACATGATGGTCAATTCTGCAGGCTTCATGTCCACCTTCGGTGTTATTCCCGCACTCATCGGCGGTGTTATCATTGCCGGTATCCTTGCAGCCACCATGTCCACTGCTGACGCTCAGCTTCTGGGCGCAGCCTCCGGTGTTACCCACAACCTGCTCAATAACGTCTTCGGCCTGAAGCTGGATGACAAGAAGAGCATGATCATTGCCCGTGTCACCGTTGTGGGCGTTGCTGTCCTCGGCGCAATCTTCGCCAGCGACCCCAACAGCTCCATCTTCCGCGTTGTTTCCTTTGCATGGGCAGGCTTCGGTGCCACCTTCGGCCCCGTAATGCTCTTCTCCCTGTTCTGGAAGCGCTGCAACAAGTGGGGCGCTATCGCAGGTATGTTCACCGGTGCTGTGATGATCTTCGTGTGGAAGTTCGCAGTCGCTCCCCTTGGCGGCATCCTCGCCATCTACGAGCTGCTCCCCGCCTTCATCCTCTCCTCCATCGTTATCGTTGTGGTGTCCCTGTGCACCGCTGCACCTGAGAAGGACATCGTTGATGAGTTCGAGGCTGTGGCAGCCAAGTAATCACTCAAATAAAAAGGGCAGAGCCGAAAGGCTCTGCTTTTTTCTTGCATATTTTTGCTTTGTGATATAAAATTATCCGGAGAAAAAGATGGAGAAATATAATGAAAAAGATAATAACATACCTCATTATAATGATGCTTTTCATCGCCCTCGTCCTGCCTTGCGCCTTTGCGGAGGACGGCGGCGAGGCCGGGATAGAGCTTATCGGCGGCAGAGAGCTGGAGTGGACCTGCGGCGTCCCTTTTGAAGACCCGGGCTTTACCGCCACCGATAAAAATGGCAATGACGTGACCGCCGATGTGGCTGTTAGCGGCAGTGTCACCAGTTGGAAGGTGGGTACATATAAGCTCAGATACTTTTACCGGGATGAGGACGGCGAAAAATACAACGCCTTCCGCACCGTGGAGGTGGTTCCGGCACCGCTGCCCGAAGAAGAAGTACGGGAAAAAACCATATACCTCAGCTTTGATGATGGCCCCTGCGCCAATACAGCGTGGCTTCTGGACCTTCTTGATGCCTATGACGCCAAGGCTACTTTCTTCATCATAAACCTTGATACCGGCTATCTGGATATGATAACGGAGATCCACGAAAGAGGTCACAGCGTAGGCATACACTGCACCAATCATGATTACGGCATGCTCTATTCTTCAGAGGAGTATTTCTTCGAGGACTTCATGAAGGCCCAGAAGCTGGTGTATGACAAAACCGGGGAATACGCCAAGGTCAGCCGCTTTCCCGGCGGCAGCCTCACCGCATTTGCCCACATTAACCGCAAGGTGGACGGCGGCTTTGCCACCATTGAGCAGCGGCTTCACGACATGGGCGTGAGATATTTTGACTGGAACATCCAGCTTGAGGGGCCGGGCAATACCTACCGCTCTGCCACCGAAATCTATTATACCTTCACTCTCGGTGTACCCCAGTACGAAACTCCCATCATATTGCAGCATGACACGCTGAATTTCAGCATCAAGGCTCTGGAACCTCTTTTGCAGTGGGGTACAGAGAACGGCTATACCTTTGCCGCTCTGGATAACACAGTCCCTGAGTATTATTCAAGATAACAAGATAATCTGAAACGCCACGGCTTTTGCCGTGGCGTTTGAATTTACAGAAGATGATAGTGGGGGATAATGTCCTGATATGTGCCGTCTTTCATGAGAAATCCGCCGGGGATGGTGCCGAGCCTGACAAAGCCCAGTTTTTCATATAAATGCAGGGCGGAGTGGTTGTTTGCAACTACAGCGTTGAACTGCAATATGCCAAAGCCCAGCTTCCTGCCCATTTCCATACAGTGGCTAACAAGAGCCTCGCCTATATGAAGGCCTCTCTTGTCGGCCTTTACAGCATAGCTTGCATTGCAGATATGCCCGCAGCGGCCTATATTGTTTGGGTGCAGGATGTAGAGCCCGACAAGCTCACCGGAAGCCTTGTCAAAAGCGAGGCCGGTATAGGACTGCTCTGAGAAAAACTCAAGCCCCGTCTTTTCGTCAAGCTCATCAAGCTGAGGAAAGGCCACACCGTCAGCTACCACCCGGTTCCATATTGCGTTGGCCTCATTTATATATTTTTCCTCGAATGCGCGAATTTCTATATCCATATTATTCAACAATGTCCTCGCCGATTTTGTATACGTTGCCAGCGCCTACGGTGAGAATAATGTCACCGGGCTGGGCAATGCGCCTGAGAGCGTTTTCAAGCTCACCGAAGCTGGGGAAAAACAGGGAGCCGGGTACCTTGGCGGCGAAAGCGGAAGAGGAGATACCTATGGTGTTCTGCTCTCTTGCTGCAAATATCTCAGCCAGCAGCAGTACCTCCGGCCTTTTCAGCTGCTCGGCGAAATCGTCAAAGAGAGCCGCGGTGCGGGTGTAGGTGTGAGGCTGGAACACAAGAATGGTGCGCTTGTAGTTTAAAGACTCCACTGCATCCAGCAGCACTTTAAGCTCACCGGGATGGTGGGCATAGTCATCATATACGTCAGCGCCGTTGAACTTTCCCTTGAACTCAAAGCGGCGGCCCGCACCGGTGAAGCCTGCCAGACCGTATTTTACGGAGGTGGGGCGTACACCCACGCAGATGCAGGCGGCAGTGGCAGCCAGGGCGTTTTTCACATTGTGAACTCCCGGCACATGCAAGGTCACATCGGTAAAGAAACGGCCATTGTACATGATGTCAAACTGGCTCTTTGCACCTTTGCAGCGGATGTTTGCAGCGTAGACATCGGCGTTCTCGTTCAGACCGAAGGTAATGACCTTCCTGTCAATGCCCTTGATGGTGTCCATGGTGTTCTCATCGTCGTAGTTTGCCACCACATAGCCGTCTTCGGGTACACGCAGTGCAAATTCCCGGAAGGACTTTTTCACATCTTCCAGATCCTTGAAGAAGTCCAGATGGTCAGCCTCCACATTGAGGATGATGGCGGCGGTGGGATGGAGGGAGAGGAAGGAGTTATAATATTCGCAGGCTTCCATTATGATTGTATTGCCCCGACCCACTCTGTGGCCTGCCTTTATGAGAGGCAGGGTACCGCCTATCATGACGGTGGGATCCTTTTCTGCGGCCATGAGGATATGGGTGCACATGGAAGTGGTTGTGGTTTTGCCGTGAGTGCCGGAGAAGCAAAGGGCATTGGTATAGTCCTTGGATATGGCGCCCCATGCCTCAGTGCGCTCAAAAACGGGCAGACCCAGCTCCTTTGCGCGCATGATCTCCGGATTGTCGTCATGGACGGCAGCGGTACGGACGATAAAATCCACATCGTCGCCGATATTTTCGGGCAAATGCCCTATGAGCACCTCAATGCCCTTTTCCCTGAGGGAGAGCACATTGGGGTTTGTGTCATTCACGTCAGAACCGCTTATGATTATGCCCATACCGTGCAGCACCTCTGCCAGAGAGGACATGGATACGCCGCCTATACCGATAAGATGGCCCTTTCTGCCCGGGGACATGTAGTTTTCAAACTGTTTCATTCAAAGCTCCATTCTGCCGCAAAAAATGCAGCGGGATGTTTTGCATCCAACAATTCGCACTCTTGCTATTGGGAGAGCAAAATGTTAAAATCATGTTGAACATACCCGATAATTATAATACCCACGGGCATTCATTGCAAGTAAATCTTATTCATAGTATTTAATGCAAAGAACAAGTGTTTTATCAGGGAATATAAAATGAGTAGAAGCATACCCCCCAAATATGTGCGGCACACCCTTATCCGGCTCCAGTCCAGAGGCTATCAGGCCTACCTTGTGGGCGGCTGTGTAAGGGATATTCTCATGGGCAGGCAGCCCAATGACTGGGATATCTGTACCAGCGCCCTGCCCCATCAGGTCATGGAAGTTTTTCCGACCGCCCGGCCCACCGGACTTAAACACGGTACGGTCACAGTATATATAAATTCCCGCAGCCTTGAAGTCACCACGTTTCGCTCTGAGGGCAGTTACGCCGATCACCGCCATCCCGACTCTGTCAGTTTTGTGGGCGACCTGCACACGGATCTGAGCCGCCGGGACTTTACCATGAACGCCATTGCCCTCCCGGTAGACGGTCTTATCCGCGACCCCTTCGGCGGCATGGAGGACATAAAAAACGGCATTGTCCGCTGTGTGGGCGAGCCTGAGCGAAGGTTTGAAGAGGATGCGCTGAGAATGCTGCGCGCTCTGCGCTTTGCTGCACGGCTGGGCTTTGAGATAGAGGCGGACACTATGGCGGCCATTGAGAAAAAGGCTCCTTTGGCTGCGGCACTGGCGGCTGAGCGTGTGCGGGATGAGACGGAAAAAATAATGCTCACTGCGGCACCCGACAGGGTGTTTGAGCTTGTACGGCTGGGGCTTCTGGACGCCTTTCTTTTTGAAAGGGCAGAGCATCCTGCGCCCTTTGCAGCCCTTCGGCGCATAATAAAAAAGCCTATGGAGCGCTGGGTGCTTTTGGCTTTGATACTTCTGGAGCAGGGAGCGATACACTCTGTGGAGAAGTTTCTCAGCTCCCTTCGTCTGGACAGCCGCACCGTCCGCTGCGGAGAGGACACCGGGGAAATACTGCAAAATGAGCTGCCGGAAAGTCCGTACAAATGGAAAAAACTTCTCAACAGCTATGGCGTGGCTTCCGTCAGCTGTGCCGTGCGCTGTCATGATGCCCTGCACGGCGGCAAAAAGTACAATGAGCTGAAAGCGGTATTGAAAAGCGGAGAATGCTTTTCCGTAAAGCACCTTGCCATCGGCGGGGATGAGCTTTTGGAGCTGGGTCTGCGCGGCAGGGAGCTGGGCGATATGCTGGCCTTTCTTCTGGACTACGTGATGGAATATCCTGAGAACAACCGGCGGGAGGTGCTTTTGTCCCTTGCCGGAACCTCGGAGGACTGATATGAACGATACATGGGATAAACTGAAAAATGACTGTGCCGCTTGCCGGCGCTGCACCCTTGGGGACACAAGGCGCAATCTGGTTTTTGGCGTGGGCAATGAAAGGGCAGAAGTCATGCTTATAGGTGAAGGCCCCGGTGAGCAGGAGGATATACAGGGCCTGCCCTTTGTGGGGCCTGCGGGAAAGCTTCTGGACGATATGCTGACCATGATAGATCTGGACAGGACAAAGGTGTATATAGCCAATATCGTCAAATGCCGCCCGCCCGGAAACCGGGACCCTCAGGAACAGGAGCAGGCTGCCTGCCGGGAATGGCTTTCCCGCCAGATAGCGCTTGCAGACCCTAAAATAATTGTCTGCCTTGGCAGAATAGCAGCCAAGGCCCTCATTGACGAAAACTTCAGAATTACAAGGGAACACGGTAAGTTTTACGATATAAGCGGCCGCCGCTGCGTGGCCACATACCATCCCTCGGCGCTTTTAAGGGACATATCCAAACGCCCTGAGGCCTTTGCGGATCTCAGGCTCATACGGAAGGAGATAAGAGCTGTCTGCGACAGAACTTACTGATAAATCATGCTCAAATTCAAAAAACTTTCTCTTGAAGACAAGACAAAAATGGAGCAGCTTTGCTACGATGTGTGCTGCCCCGGCCCCGAAAACTGCTTTAACAATATGTTCATCTGGCAGCATCACTATAAACCGGAAATCTGCTATTTCAACGACCAGATAATTATGAAGCTCACAGCCTACAAGAAAACGGCCTTTTCCTATCCTATGGGCACAGGAGAGCTTGCTGCGGTGGTGGATGCTCTCCGCGGACTCTGCAGGGAAAAGGATATACCCTTTATAATGATGGGCCATGGTGAGGACCAGGCGGAAGCACTGGAGAAGGCATACCCGGGCCGCTTTGAGTTTATGTGGGACAGGGACTATTCAGCCTATGTCCATAATGTAAATAATCTGGCGGACTACCCCGGTAAATCCCTCCACTCCAAGCGCAATTTCTGCAATTTCTTTGAAGCCAACAACAGTTGGGAATTTGTGCCCATCACACCCGAACTTATCCCCGCCTGTATGGACTTTATGGAAAACTGGCTCATGGACAATGCCGAGCGCCTTGACCCCAGCGCAAGCCACGAGCTTACGGCGCTGACCCTTGCTTTTGAAAACTTTTCAGAGCTGGGCATGGAGGGCGGTGCGCTGTACGCCGATGGGCGCATGGTGGGCTTTACCATGGGTGAAAAATGCACCGCAAACTGTTTTGTGTGCCACTTTGAAAAGGCTGACGGCAACGTAAAGGGGGCCTATCCCATGACCTGCCGTGAGCTTGCCAGAATGGTGCGCTCAAAGCATCCCACAGTGCAGTTTATAAACCGGGAGGAGGATATGGGCATTGAGGCCCTGCGCCGCTCGAAACTGTCCTACAAGCCGGACTTCATGGTACCCCAGTTTTTCGCGAGGTGGAAGGATGAGTGAATATATCATCCGTGAATATAAAAGGGAGGATATCCCGGAACTGACACGGTTGTGGATTGATGTCTTTGATGAGGATGAGCGTATGCTCACAGCCTTTTTCGGGGCGCTCAGGCACACAGGCACAGGCCTTGCGGCCGTCATGGACGGAAAGATCGTGGGAGCGGGCTACGCGCTCACGGGGCAGAGCCTTGTCAGCGGGGACAGGATAATCCCCCTTGGCCTTATCTATGGTATCGCCGTTGATCCGCGCTGCCGCAGTCATGGCATAGGCAGGGCCATCGTAAAAGCCGTGGCTGAAATGGCAAAAGAACAGGGGGCGGAGATAATCTGCTGTGAGCCTGCAAACCAGTCCCTTGTAAGATGGTACGATGAGGTTCTTTCCCTCAGACCAGCCCTTTACCGTCGGGAGCTCAGCATCCCGGCGCAAAAATCCCTGCCCTGTCATCCTGTTGATGCCGTGGAGTATGCAAGACTCAGGGAAAAACTGCTCCGTGGCAAAAACCGTGTTCGGCTGTCGGATGCGTCCATGGGCTTTGAGGAAGATATGCTCAAAATCTACGGCGGCGGCTTTTTTGCCGTAGCTGAGGGCATAGCGGCGGCCTATCTGTGGGAAGGACAGGCCATCGTAAGGGAGCTTATCTGCCCGGAGGGCTTGGAGGAGCGCTGCGCTGCAAGCCTTGCCCACACTCTTTCCGCGTCACAGGCAAAGCTTTTTGAAAGCGCTGACAAGGGTCAGGCCTATATCCTCACGGACAGGCCCATTCCAGCGGACAGCCATTGGAATTTAAGTTTCAATTGAGCAATATTGACAGAAAAAAATAAAAACTGGAAAAATTTATGTTGATTTTATACGATTTAACATTCTTGTAACAATATCAGTGTTTTTTACGAAACATATTATGGGTATATTGATAGTGCAAGTAACAGTTTTTCATCTTTTTCATTTTGTCCTCAACCATAAAGCAAAAGGGAACGGTTCGCCGTTCCTTTTTGTTTTTTGTTTTTATCGGAGGGGACAGGCCCTGTTACACTGTCATGCATGCGTATTTTGTGTTGACCCTGCTGGCATTTAATGCTAAAATAACATGTCAAACTATGTGATTTGGAGAATAAAATGTTTGTTTCAGATAAATGGCAGGATTTTGAACTTATAGACTGCTCAAAGGGCGAAAAACTGGAGCGCTGGGGCAGCTTCTATCTTGTGCGTCCCGACCCTCAGGCCATATGGGAAACTCCGCGCCGCAACAAGCACTGGAACGACCGCCATGGCCGCTACCAGCGCAGCGAAAGCGGCGGCGGCAGCTGGGACAAAGGTGCGCTGCCCGAAAACTGGAAGATCCGCTACGGTGAGCTGACTTTCAACGTAAAGCCCATGAACTTCAAGCACACCGGTCTTTTCCCCGAACAGGCCTGTAACTGGGACTGGGCCATGGCCAAGATCCGCGCAGCAGGCCGCCCCATCAGTGTTCTCAATCTCTTTGGCTATACCGGCGCTGCCACCGTGGCCTGCGCCAAGGCCGGGGCCAGCGTCTGCCATGTGGACGCGGCCAAGGGCATGGTAGCCTGGGGTAAGGACAATGCTGCCGCCTCCGGCCTCTCCGATGCCCCCATCCGCTGGATAGTGGACGACTGTGCAAAGTTTGTGGAGCGGGAAATACGCCGCGGCAGAAGGTACGACGCTATCATCATGGACCCGCCCTCCTACGGCAGAGGTCCCGGCGGTGAGGTTTGGAAGCTGGAACAGAATTTGTGGCCTTTCGTCTCACTGTGTGCAGGGGTCTTGTCCGATGACCCGCTTTTTGTCATCATCAACTCCTACACCACCGGCCTGTCCGCCTCCGTGCTCTCCTATGTGACAGAGAGCATCTTCACAAGAAAGTTCGGCGGCCGTTCTGACAGTCAGGAGCTGGGCCTGCCCGTGACCGATACGGGGCTTTTCCTGCCCTGCGGCGCAACCTGCCGCTGGGAGAGCGTGTAAGCATCCCCGCCTGTAGGGGACGGGTTTCCCGTCCCGCATACGCAGGACTCCTGCGTCTCACCAAAACCAGCTTTTGGAGTGTAATAAATGAGCATAATCAAGTTTGAAAAGGTCAGCTACAGCTATCCGGGCGATGAACTGCCCAGTCTCTGCGGTATTGACCTCAGTATAGAAAAAGGCCAGTTTGTGGCGGTGCTGGGGCATAACGGCTCCGGCAAGTCCACTCTGGCAAAGCATATGAACGCTATCCTTGTGCCTGATGAGGGCAGGGTACTTATAAACGGGGTAGACACTGCCGACGAAAACCGGGTACTGGATATCCGGCGCAACGTGGGCATGGTGTTTCAGAACCCGGATAACCAGATCGTTGCCAATGTGGTGGAGGACGATGTGGCCTTTGCCCCGGAAAATCTGGGCGTAGCCCCTGAAGAGATACGCCGCCGGGTGGATGCCGCCTTGAAGCAGGTGGGTATGTATGAGCTTCGCGAGCACGCCCCCCATCTTCTCTCCGGCGGACAGAAGCAGCGCGTGGCAATTGCCGGAGTTATCGCCATGGAGCCTGAAATAATCGTTCTTGACGAGCCTACCGCCATGCTGGACCCCATGGGCAGGGAAGAGGTTATAAGCACAGTCACAAGGCTCTGCCGTGAAAAGGGCATGACGGTTGTGCTCATAACCCACCATATGGACGAGTGCGTCAATGCCGACAGGCTTGTGGTCATGTCCAACGGACATATTGTGGCGGACGGTGCCCCGGCTCAGGTTTTCTCTCAGGTGGAGCTTATGGAGAGTGAGGGCCTTGATGTGCCTGATACCACAAGGCTTCTTTACGAGCTTAAAAAAGAGGGCGTGGAGCTTTCCCTTGAAGCCCTCTCCCCGGCGGACTGCGCCGAAGAAATCATGAAAATGCTCAGAGGATAATATATGTCAACAATCCGTGTGGAGAGTCTGCGCCATGTATACAGCGCAAATACTCCCTTTGAAAAAGTAGCCATAGACAATATAGATCTCACCATAGGTCACGGTGAGCTTGTGGCCATAATCGGGCATACAGGCTCCGGCAAGTCCACCTTCATCCAGCATCTCAACGCACTCTTGCAGCCTTCTTCCGGCACGGTTTTTGTGGACGATGCTGACATCAATGCCGACAAGATAAGCCGCCGTGACGTAAAGCGCAAGGTGGGCCTTGTGTTCCAGTACCCGGAGTATCAGCTTTTTGAGGAAACCGTGTACAAGGACATAGCCTTCGGCCCTGAGAACATGAAGCTTTCCAAAGAGGAAGTGGATCAGCGGGTGCGTGAGGCTGCCCGCTTTGTGGGCGTGGATGAGGAGCTTTTTGAGTCCTCCCCGCTGGAGCTGTCCGGCGGCCAGAAGCGCCGTGTAGCCATTGCCGGCGTTATCGCCATGCGCCCGGGCGTTTTGATTCTTGACGAGCCCACCGCAGGTCTTGACCCTGCCGGCTGCCGCCAGATACTGGACAATATATGCCGCTACCGCGAGGAGAGCGGCTCCACGGTCATCATCGTCAGTCACAATATGGACGATGTGGCGAGAATAGCCGAGCGTGTCATCGTTTTCAACGAGGGCGGCATCGCAATGGACGGCAGCCCCAACCAGATATTCTGCCAGCCCAGAAAGCTTATGGACATGGGGCTGAACGTGCCCCACTCCAGTCTCATAGCTCTGGAACTTGAAAAGCTGGGCTTCCCCGTAAGCTGTCCCTGCTATACCCCCCAGCAGCTCAAAGCTGCCATCCTTGCAGAGAAGGAGGCGGGCATATGCTGAAAGATATAACCCTGGGTCAGTTTTTCCCCGGCAACACAATCGTGCACAGGCTTGACGCCCGCACAAAGCTTATCCTTGTGGTGGTGTATATTGCAGCTCTCTTTCAGGCTACCGGCTGGATATCCTATCTTGCGGTAACGGCAGCCACCTTTAGCTGCATGTATCTCTCCCGCATCCACCCGAAAAATATGTTCAGGGGCCTCAAGCCCATGATATTCATCATCGTGCTCACAGCTGTGCTGAACATTTTCTACACCACCGGCACACCTGTGCTCCCCGGCTGGCCCATCACATGGGAGGGTATAGAAAGAGCCGTGCAGATGATACTTCGCATCATCCTCCTCATAACCGGCACCTTCCTTTTGACCTACACAACAAGCCCCATAGCTCTGACGGACGGCCTTGAAAAGCTCTTTAACCCCCTTAAGAAGATTAAGCTGCCGGTCCATGAGATGACCATTATGATGAGCATGGCACTTCGTTTTATCCCCACCCTCATCGAGGAGACGGACAAGATCATGTCCGCCCAGAAGGCAAGGGGAGCGGACTTTGAAACCGGCAATCTTATCCAGCGCGCCAAGGCCATGCTGCCCATTCTGGTGCCTCTTTTTGTCTCCGCTTTCCGCCGGGCCGACGAGCTGGCCGTAGCCATGGAGAGCCGCTGCTACCACGGCGGCGAAGGCCGCACCCGCATGAAAATGCTGAAAATGCAGTTTCGTGACTGGGCGGCACTCGTCATCGGCGTGGGCTTTCTCGCCATGATGATAGTAATGAAGAAATTTGGTCTATAATTATATGAGAAATATTGCCCTGCGTCTGAGATATGACGGCAGCCGCTACCACGGCTGGCAGGTACAGAAAAACGACATAAGCGTTGCCCAGACTCTGGAAGAGGCCCTTTCAAAGGTCTGCGGCCACGCAGTGCGCGTGGTGGGCTGCGGGCGCACCGATGCAGGTGTCCATGCCCTTCGCTACTGTGCCAATTTCAAAACCGACTGCCGCATACCCACAGACCGCATCCCACTTGCGGTGAACGCCCGCCTGCCCGGGGATATCGCCGTAGTTGCGGCGGTGGACGCACCGGACAATTTCAACGCCATATCCTCGTGCATAAAAAAAGAATATATCTATAAAATACACAATAGTAATATCCGTGACCCCTTTTGGGAAAAGCGGGTGTGCTTTTACCCCCAGCATCTGGATATAGAGCTTATGCAGCGGGCTGCAAAGGCCTTTGAAGGTACCCATGATTTTATGGCGGTGCGCTCCGTGGGAACGGAGACTAAAACCACGGTCCGCACCGTACACTGGTGCCGCGCGGAAAAGGACGGGGACATGATAACCGTTGCCATCTGCGCCAACGGCTTTTTGTACAATATGTGCAGAGCCATGGTGGGCACCATGGTCTACGCCTCCTACGGCAAGCTTGTACCCGAAGAAATACCGCTGCTCCTTGAAAAAAGGGACAGACGGCTGACAGGACCTACCATGCCGCCCCAGGGACTGTACCTGAACAGAGTATGGTACGAGGGAGACGTGGGTCAGCTCTTTTTGCGGGACTGATATATTTGTTCACATTTTTGTGATATAAGATACTCAGACAATAACAGCGCCGGTTTCCGGCGAATACATATAAAAGGTGAGTACGCTAATGAAAGCTGTAATCGACATTGTATTATTGATAATAATAGCGCTCTGCACATGGAATGGCTACAGGCGCGGCCTTGTGGGCGGAATTGCAGGTATCCTCGCCATCGTGATTGCGCTTTTCGGAGGAAGTCTTTTGTCCTCGGCCTATGCCCATGAGGTAGTCCCTGCCATGAACCCCTTTGTGGACGGCTATCTGGACTCTGAGAAAAACCGGGATGCTATTCTGGAGGAGATGGGCTATGACGACAGTGAGCTTTCTGTCAACGACATTCTGGCTCAGGACAGCTCTCTCCGTTATGACTATGCCTATGAGGCCTTCCGTTTCCTCGGCATTTTCAACACCACTGCTGAGAAAATGGCGGTTGAGGCAGTTGAGCTTTCTGACAGCAGCCAGATAGACATGAAGGACGCGGTAGTCTCCGTGGTCTGCGACAAGGTCAGCTATGTGGCGGGTATGGCTCTTGTCTTTATGATGATTTATATTTTCCTTGTGGCGGTTGCCAATGTGGGTAATCTTTCGCTCAGACTGCCTAACATGGAAAACCTGGATGAGATAGGCGGCGCGGTCATAGGCTTTGTCAAGGCCTTTGTGCTGTGTGTGCTTTTCTGCTGGTTTTTAAGCTTCTTCGGCATAGTTGTGGGCAAGGACACCATAGGCGACACTACACTGGCCCGATTCTTCCTGGCCTTTGACTTCATTGCCAATATTTTCATGTGATTTTTTAAAATGCAGTTTCGCCACAGGGCGGAAAGAACGGAGTTAATATGCGCTCTACACTTTGCTCCCGCTGCGGAAAGAACGTAGCAATTATTTTCATAACCAAGATAGAAGCCGGGCAGACGAAAAATGAGGGGCTGTGCCTCAAGTGCGCCAGAGAGCTGCACATCAAGCCCGTTGATGATGTGATAAACCGCATGGGTATTTCAGATGAGGATCTGGATAATATCTCCGGCGAGATGCTCAACGCCATGAACGGAGTTGAGGATCTTATGGCCATGGAGGGTGATGTGGGCAGCGAGGAAGATGACGGCAAGACCGCCACATTCCCCTTCCTCTCCCGTCTTTTCGGCGGCGCTGCCGGAAATAGCGACAACAGCCATCCCTCAGACAATAAGCCCCGACCCGAGCCCAAGGACAACAATGGCAAGGGCAAGCGGAAGTTTCTGGATAACTACTGCATCGACCTGACTGCAAGAGCCCGGGAAGGCAAGCTGGACTCCATGATAGGCCGCAGCGAGGAACTGGAGCGGGTCATCCAGATTCTCAACCGCCGCCAGAAAAATAATCCCTGCCTCATCGGCGAGCCGGGCGTGGGCAAAACCGCCATCGCCGAGGGTCTGGCCCAGCGCATTGCCATGGGGAATGTACCCTACAAGCTTCAGGATAAGCAGGTCTTTCTCCTTGACCTTACCGCACTTGTAGCGGGCACTCAGTTTCGCGGCCAGTTTGAAAGCCGCATGAAAGGTCTTATCGAGGAGATAAGAAAGCAGGGCAATATCATCCTTGTCATAGACGAGGTGCACAACATAGTGGGTGCAGGGGATGCCGAGGGCAGCATGAACGCCGCCAACATCCTCAAACCCGCACTCTCCAGAGGCGAAATTCAGGTCATCGGCGCCACCACCTTCACCGAGTACCGCAAGCATATAGAAAAGGACTCCGCTCTTGAGCGCCGCTTCCAGCCTGTCACCGTCAACGAACCCTCCATTGAGGACAGCATTGAGATTTTGAAGGGCATTGCCCATTACTATGAGGAATATCACGGCGTGCGTATTTCCGAGGAGATGTGCCGTCAGGCGGTTTTGATGAGCGAACGCTATATCACAGACCGCTTCCTGCCCGACAAGGCTATCGACCTTATAGACGAGGCCTGCTCCGACGTGAATTTGAAGGACGAGAGCATCAACAAGCTTATGCTCAAGGAACGGGAGCTTGAAAATATCCGCTTTGAGCGGGAGGGGCTCATGTCTGCCGATTCCCCCGCCGGCATGGAAATGACCGATGAAATGCTGGATAAGCGCTACGCCTGCATAGCGGAGCTGAGAAGCAAGGAAATGAAGCTCCAGCAGGAGATAAACGAGCTTAAGCACAAGGATAAGCCGGAGCTTAGCATGGATAATTTGGCCCGCATCATAGAGCTGTGGACCAAGATCCCCGCCTCCAGTATCCGGGAGGATGAGTTTGAGCGCCTTGCAAAGCTGGATGAGCGCCTGAAAGAGCATATTGTCGGTCAGGATGAGGCCATTGACTCGGTATGCGCCGCTATCCGCCGCAGCAGAGTGGGCCTTAAGGTCAAGCGCAAGCCCGTCAGCTTTATTTTCGTAGGCGGCACCGGCGTGGGCAAGACCGAGCTTGTAAAGCGGCTTGCTGCCGATATGTTCGACTCTCCCGAGTCTCTTATCCGCCTTGATATGTCCGAGTTTATGGAGAAGTTCTCCGTCTCCCGCATCATCGGTTCGCCTCCCGGCTACGTGGGCTATGACGAGGCCGGGCAGCTCACCGAGAAAATACGCCGCAAGCCCTACAGCGTGGTGCTCTTTGATGAAATAGAAAAGGCCCACCCCGACGTGATGAACATTCTTCTCCAGATTCTGGACGACGGACGCATCACCGATGCCCAGGGCAGAACCGTGAACTTTGAAAATACCATCATCGTCATGACCACCAACGCAGGCTCCAACAACAAGTCCGGCAGCGTGGGCTTTGGCGGCAGCCTTGGTGACATGAGCCGGGAGCGCAGCATGAAAGCCCTCAACGAATTTCTGCGTCCTGAGTTTATAAACCGCGTGGACGAAGTGGTCTGCTTCAACCAGCTCACTGAGGAAAACTTCCGCGGCATTGCAAAGCTCATGCTCAAAGAGCTTTCCGATGTTCTTTCCGAGCGGGGCAAGAAGCTCACATGGGACGAAAGCCTTATCGACCATCTTGTGAAGTCCGGCTACTCCGTCACCTACGGCGCAAGAAATCTCCGCCGTCTTATCCAGAAGGAGATAGAGGATGTGGTGGCCCAGAAGGTCATCGAAAAGCGCGGCGAGAATGCAAGCGTCATAGAGCTTTCTGCCCATGACGGCAAGGTGCAGGTCAATGTGCGGGGAGAAGAATGATGGGCAGACTTGAAATAATCCTTGGTGACATCACAAAACAGACGGCTGACGCCATTGTCAATGCCGCCAACTGCTCCCTTCTGGGGGGCGGCGGTGTGGACGGGGCCATCCACCGGGCAGCAGGGCCGGAGCTTCTGGCAGAATGCCGTACATTGAACGGCTGTGAAACCGGCAAGGCCAAGATAACAAAGGGCTACAGGCTGCCAGCAAAGTATGTTATCCATACTCCCGGACCCATCTGGCATGGCGGCAGCAGGGGAGAGGATGCACTTCTTGAAAGCTGCTACCGCTCCTGTCTGACTCTTGCTTCTGAGAACGGCTGTGCCACTGTGGACTTTCCCTCCATCAGCACCGGCGTATACCATTTCCCGCTGGAGAGAGCTGCAAAGATTGCCGTCAGCACTATTCTTGACTACCTTGGCGATCACACCGAGATAGAGCGGGTGCGCATGGTCTGCTTTGATGAGCGCACCGGAACGGCCTACCGCAAAGCGCTGGAAGATGCCGGGGTGACGGTATGAAAAAGCAGGTAGTGAAGATACAGTACAATTCACCGGTGGTGCTGGGCTTTGCCTTTTTGTCACTGGCTGTGCTGATACTGGATACCCTCACAGGCGGTATGAGCACGGTAAAGCTCTTTTCTGTGTACCGCTCCGCGCCCAATGATGTTTTCACATATCCCCGTTTTGTTCTGCACGTTCTGGGGCACAGCGGCTATTCCCACTATATCGGCAACATGATGATGATACTGGCCATCGGCCCGGCCCTTGAAGAACGCTACGGCAGCAAGAGCCTTTTCTGGGCCATATTCATGACGGCGCTGGTATCCGGCATGGTTCACTGGCTCTTTTTTGAAGGCTCCATGCTTCTGGGTGCCTCCGGCATCCTTTTTATGATGATCGTCATGTCCTCCCTTGCGGGCATGAAAAGCGGCTGCATCCCACTGACGCTTATTCTGGTGCTGGTGCTCTTTGTGGGCGGCGAGATAGTGGACGGCGTCACCGTGGCGGACAATATCTCGCAGGTGGCCCATGTGGTGGGCGGTATCTGCGGGGCTATCCTTGGCTCTGCCATGAGAAAGTGAGGCAAGGTATGGATAATCTTCTTGTCAGCGCCTGCCTTTTAGGCTATGAGTGCAAATACTGCGGCGGCAGTAATCTTATGCCTGCCGAAACGGTCAAGACCCTCCGTGAAAAATACCGGCTCATCCCGGTCTGTCCGGAAAGCGCGGGAGGCCTGCCCACGCCCCGTGACCCCAGTGAAAGAAAAGATGGGAAAGTGGTCAGCAGCAAGGGCAAGGATGTGACCGCCCAGTTTGAAAAGGGCGCGGACACAGCCTGTGTGCTATACGAAAAATATGCCTGCAAGGCTGCTCTTTTAAAAGCCAACAGCCCCTCCTGCGGCGTTGGCAGCATCTACGACGGCACATTTTCCGGCGTACTCACGGCAGGCGACGGCCTCAGTGCGGAGAAACTGAAAAAACTCGGCACCGTAGTTTATACGGAAGACCAAGTGAATAAGCTTATATAAGCATTAAAAGCAGCTGCCTTTCAGACAGCTGCTTTAAAAATTATAATACAGTCTCGCTCAGCTCTGTTACGGAAACCTCATAGGCAGTCTTTTCAACCGGGCCGTCCTCGGTCAGCTTTATGTAGTTTCGGCTTTGTATACGCCCTTCAAGCTTCAGCTGTGTGCCCACATCCCACATGGCGGCCTCTCTGGCCTTGGTGCCCCAGCAGATACAGGGCAGATAGTCCGAGCGCCCGTAGTGGCGGTTGACAGCCAGCATCAGATCGCAGATATCCCGCCCCATAGGTGTGCAGCGCAAAGTGGGCGCTTTACACAGCGTCCCCGCCAGACTCACATGGTTGCAGTCCTCCTCTTCTCCCAGCCATATCTCTCTTGCAAAAACGCTTATTACAAGCTTTGCCCCCTCACCGTTTTTGTTGTTGAAGGTGCGAAGCTGTCCTGAAACACAAAGCTTGCTGCTCTCCTCAATTTCGAGTGCGTCCAGCTGTTCCGGCCTTACGATGATATTGACGGTGTCGATGTTCCCGGAGAGCCTTTGCACCTCAAGGGGGAAAGTAAAAAACTGCTGACCTCTGCTGGAGTGGGAATATACAGGGGCGGCGGCCATAACGCCGCACAGCCGTGTGTGGTTGTTGGAAGAAATCATGTCCATATCAAAGCCGTCCTTTTCGTAAAGATATTTAAATCTATTGCGCCAACGGCTTGAATATGACGGCTTGCTTTGCTATAATAATACCAGACTGAAAAAAGGAGTATTATCATGGATATAAAGGATATTCTTGCAACTTGCGACCATACTCTTCTGCGTGTGGACTGCACTGCCGAGGAGATAAGAAAGCTCTGCGACCAGGGCATTAAATATAACTGCGCCAGCGTTTGCATTCCCCCCTGCCATGTGGCAGGTGCAAAGCGCTATGTGGGCGACAAACTGAAAATATGCACCGTCATCGGCTTCCCCAACGGCTATATGACAAGCGCTGCCAAGGCCTTTGAGGCCGCCGACGCTGTGAAAAACGGCGCTGATGAGATCGACATGGTCATAAACGTATCCATGGTCAAGGACGGCTGCTGGGACGCTGTAGCGAAGGACATCAAGGCTGTCCGCGAGGCCTGCCCTGAAAGCCTTCTCAAGGTCATCATCGAGACCTGCCTTCTCACTGAGGAAGAAAAGCTTCGCCTCTGTGCAATAGTCGGCGAAAGCGGTGCTGAGTATATAAAGACCTCCACCGGCTTTTCCAAGGGCGGCGCTACCGCTGCTGATGTGAAGCTCATGCGTGAAAACAGCCCTGCCCACGTAAAGGTCAAGGCCGCAGGCGGCATTTCCAGCATTAAGGATGCTGAGGAGTTTATATCTCTGGGCGCTGAGCGTCTTGGCACCAGCCGCATCGTAAAGTGCGCAATGGAGCTGGAAAACGCAGCTGACGCCCCCAACGAGGCATATTGATAAAATCTTTTCAAAAAGGCTCCGCTTGCGGGGCCTTTTTCTGAGGTATGCAAATGGAGAAAAGAAAATCCGAAATCCTTCCGCGCCTTGTTCCGGCTCTTTACACCGCGGTGATAGGGTACATATTTTTCCTTGTTCTGGCGGCATTTTTGTATATGGCGGCAGTCAGCACCAGCTTTGTGAGTGCAGGCGAGAAGGTGTATTTCCTGCCGGACAGTCCGTGGGCGAACCTTGCCGTATTTGCGGCGGCTGTGGCTGTGGCCGTGGCGGCTGAAAAATGCGCCGGGGGCCGCCTGAGCGCTTTTTGCGCCCGTGTGGAAAGTGACGGACAGTTTTTCAAAAAAATAAGAAACACGCTTTTGTGTGCGGTCTGGATTGCGCTTAGCCTCTGGGCTCTCTGTACACGTCTGCCCTCCGGCGGCGATCAGATAACCGTACTGGACGCGGCCTATGGTCTGGCTCAAAGGGACTTTTCCCCATTAAGCCCCGTAAACTACCTTTACGACTATAATCATCAGATTGGCCTTGCCATGGTGGAATTCCTTCTGAACAGAGTGCTGGGCGAATATAACTACACGGCCTATCACCTTATAAATGCCGCGCTGATACCCCTTATATTCAAAAGCCTCTCAGAGCTTGGGGCTCAGCTTCAGATGAGCCGCATGGAGCAGCTGGGTCTTTTGCTGCTGTGCATTCTTTTCACCCCGCTTGCTCTCTATGTGCCTTTCATCTATGGCACCATTCCCGGCCTGCTTTTTGCCCTTATTGGAATAAGACTGGAAATCAAGTATTTTGCAGGGGGAAAATGGTACCACGCTCTGCTCTCAGCGCTGTCTGCCGCCTTTGCGGTGCTTCTGAAATCCAACTATCAGATATTCATGATAGGTATGCTCATCTATGCCATTGTTGAGATAATACGCAGCAAAAAAGGGAAAAAAGCCCTGTTGCTTGTGTTTGTCGCTGTTTTCTATCTGGCTCAGGCGAAGATACCCATTGGCATCTTTGCCCAGATGCGCGGCGCGGGCATACCCGAGGGCGTGTCCAAATGGGCATGGGTCACCATGGGGCTTCAGGAGGGGGATAACCCCGGCTGGTATAATGGCTATACCCTCGACACCCTCATCGGCAGTGAGTTTGACACTCAGCGTCAGGAAATATGGGTCAAGTCCGACCTTAAGGAACGTATCTCTGTTTTTCTTCATGATACCGACTATGCAAGGGACTTTTTCGTAAGGAAAACCGCCTCCCAGTGGAATGAGCCCAGCTTTGAAAGTGTTGTGATATCTCAGGGCAAGGAACTGGGCAGCGGCCTTGAATGGCCGAAGATTCTCATTAGCGAACAGGGAAATTACAGGCTGAGCCTGTATCTTAACTACCTGAACTTTATCATCGTGGCCGGAGCCATGCTGTATCTTCTGCTGTGCTCTGAGGATGAGCATTATCATGACTGGCTGATGCTTGCCATGATAGTCATAGGCGGCTTTGCGTTCCACATGGTGTGGGAGGCCAAGGGCCAGTACACTCTGCCCTATTTCATGCTGCTTTTGCCATATACGGTCATGGGCTATTCAAAGGCGGCGAAGAGCCTTGCCGCACTCCCTCACTTGCACGGAGGAAGCGTTGTTATTGACAAAAAGGCTCTTGCTGTAAAGCTTGTGCTGCTTTTTGCCGCTGCCGCTATCCTCTGGTATGTGTTCCACGGCACACTGGAAAGCCTGACCGGAGATACTGCAGAGTATCTGAGGAGACTGGCATAATGGAAAAAAAGGATATTTTTTCTTCATGGATACTGCGCATATGTGACGGCGTGACAGGCTTTTTCTTTTTCCTTGTTTCGGCGGCGCTGTTTTTCATGTCCGCGTTCAGCACCTGCTTTATAGATAAGTATGAAGTGAGCTACTTTCTGCCGGACTCTCCCTGGCTGAAGCTGCTTGAATGTGCTTTTTTGCTGGCAGCGCTTATATTCTTATGCGTGAAGTTCAGACCCAGTGTCGCCTTTATCGGCAGGATAAACTCCGACGCTGCCCTTTTTACAAAGCTGAAAAGGCGGCTGCTGCTGGCGATATGGTTTCTTGTAAGCCTGTGGGTGGTATGCACGCAGGTGCCTGCCAATGCCGATCAGCGCTTCACCATGATGGCGGCCAGAAGCATCGCTCAGGGTGACTTTTCCAATACAGGCCCCTACTCCTATCTTTACATTTACAATAACCAGATAGGCTGGACGATGGTCATATATCTTCTGGATAAGCTCTTTGGCCCTTTGAACTATGCAGCCTATCAGCTTTTGATGGCAGGACTGACAGTGCTTATACTCAATGAGCTCACATGCTTTGGTGCACTGCTTGGCATGAGCCGGGCAAAGCAGCTTGCAGTAATAGTTCTGGGCGCGGCCTTTGTCCCTCTTGCCTTGTACTCCAGCTTTATATACGGCACCATCCCCGGACTCTGGCTCTCTCTTGCAGCCATCAGACTTGAAATACAGTATTTCAGGGACGGCAGGCTCCGCCACGGGATATTATCAGCCTTGTGCATAGCTTTGGCTGTTATGGTCAAGATGAACTATCTTATTTTCATGGCGGCAATGCTCATATATGCGCTGCTGGAGGCCTTTGGCAAAAAGGGCATAAAAAAGCTTATGATTGTGCTGTTCATGGCGGTATTTTATGTGGTGCAGGCCAGAGTCCCGGTGGCGGCCCTTGAGAATATCAGCGGCAAGCCTGTTCCACAGGGCTGTGCCACACTCAGCTGGGTGGCTATGGGACTGCAGGACGGTGAGCGCCCCGGCTGGTATAATCAGTACAATGAAAATACCTTCGCGGAAAGCTCATATGATGTGCATGAGCAGATAAAATGGGTCAAATCCGACATTAAGTACAGAATAGGTGAGCTGCTGTCCGATCTGGACTATGCCAGAAACTTCTTCGTGAGGAAAACGGCCTCTCAGTGGAATGAGCCGACCTTCCAGTCGGTGTGGGTGTCCATCAATCATTATCAGGACGCCTACAGACACGGGGTGATGTCGGTGGACAATTCGTGGCCCCAGGGGATTTTAAGTCCCATGGGAAATCACAAGGTCACTTTGTATATGAACCATCTGAGCTTTCTTATGCTTGTGGGCTGTCTGCTATATTCTCTTTTGTGCTCAGCGCAGGGCGAAAACCATTACCGGCTTATTCTGGCCATGGTTGTGGTTGGCGGCTTCCTCTTCCATCTGGTGTGGGAGGTCAAGGGCCAGTATGCCCTGCCCTACTATGTGCTGCTTTTGCCATATACGGTCATGGGCTATTCAAAAGCGGCGGAATGTCTGGCTGCGCTGCCTGCTGCCCTGAGAAACGGCGGCATCCACATAGAGAAAAAGACGCTTATAGGAAATGCGGCTCTTTTGCTTTTGGCCCTTGCCATACTCTGCTATGTGTTCCACGGCACTCTGCCAGGCATCACCGGCGATACTGAGGCATATTACGCCTATCTCGCCTCACATTCGTGACAGGTAATAAAAGTGGGAAAGACTGCATAAATTATAGAGAAAACTTGTGAAAATCTCTTGACAAGAGGTACTTTTCGCGTTATACTAGCCAAGCTTAAAACAAAGAAGGTATGGCATCCACCAGCCTCACCCGGCGGCACAGGCCAGTCGAGGTCAATAAAAGCAAGCCCCTTTATGGGATAACGCTGTTTTTATGCGCGGATGCTGTGCGTCCGCGCTTTAATTATGTGCTCTGAACCGGAGGTGTTTGAGATCGCAAACGCTGCACATCAAATCAACGAAGAGATAATAGACAAGGAAGTGCGCCTTATAGACGATGAGGGCAACCAGCTGGGTATAATGTCCGCTGAGGAAGCGCTCAAAATCGCTACCGAAAGAGAGCTTGACCTTGTCAAGATCGCTCCCGGCTCCAATCCTCCCGTCTGCCGTATTATGGACTATGGTAAGTTCCGTTTCGAGCAGGCCAAGAAGGAAAAGGAAGCCAAGAAAAATCAGCGTGTTATCGAAGTCAAGGAGATAAGAATGTCTCCCAGCATCGACACCAACGATCTGAACACCAAGCTGAAAAACGCCCAGAAGTTCCTTGCCGATGGCGACAGAGTCAAGGTTTCCGTGCGTTTCCGCGGCCGTGAAATGGCGCATACCGAAATCGGCGAGGTGCTTTTGAAGGATTTTGCAGCCAAGTGCACTGAAATTGCAAATCTGGATAAGGCCCCCAAGCTTGAGGGACGCAGCATGTCCATTTTCCTCTCCCCCAAGCCCACTGCTCCGGCAAAGAAGCCGGCAAAGCCCAAGGCTCCCAAGCCCGTCCCCGCACCCGAGGCCGAGCAGGCTGAGGAATAATTTGTATATTAAGCAAAATACAGCAAAATCCATGTATTATGCATTTACGGAAGGAGAAAAATCATGCCCAAACTGAAGACCCACAGCGGTGCCAAGAAGAGATTCAATCTCACCAAGACCGGTAAGGTAAAGCGCGCACACGCATTCAAGAGCCATATCCTCACCAAGAAGGACAGCAAGCGCTGCCGTCGTCTGCGTTCCGAAGCTTATGCGGACGTGACCAACGAGGCAACCATCAAGAAAATGATCCCTTACAAATAAAGGGTAGACTGTATATAGGAGGATAATCAAATGGCAAGAGTTAAAGGCGCAATGATGACCCGCAAGCACAGAAATAAGGTTCTTGGTCTTGCAAAGGGTTACTGGGGCAACAAGTCCCGTCACTATAAGATGGCAAACGAGCAGGTCATGAAGTCCGGCCGTTACGCATATGTCAGCCGCAAGCAGAAGAAGAGAGACTTCCGTAAGCTGTGGATCACCCGTATCAGCGCAGGCTGCAAGATGAACGGCATGAACTACTCCACCTTCATGCACGGTCTGAAGCTGGCCGGTGTCAACATGAACCGCAAGATGCTCTCTGAGACCGCTATCCACGATCCCGCCGCTTTCACCGCACTGTGCGAGCTGGCAAAGAACGCAAAGTAATTAAATAGCACAAGCTTTCAAAGGCAGTCCGAGAGGGCTGCCTTTTTCATTTACATAAATCATTCTGAAACACTTATGAGATTAAAATGCAGATAAAATATGGTGGAATTTCACCCACATTTTGTGATAGCATCAAAATTGACTTATTGTCGACGTTTTTGACAATGATAAAACGCAGATAAGGAGGAAATTCCTATGGAAAGATTGAAGAAGATTTTAGCATCGGCCCTTTTGGTCTGTATGCTTGTGTCGATGCTGCCTGTGGGAGCGCTGGCGGAGGGTGAAGTCTGTGAACACAGCTACGCACAGACCATTCTGGCGTATCCTAGCTGCACTGTTGCAGGCTCAGCCAGATACACCTGCTCCGCTTGTGGAAATACGTACAACGCGGAGATACCCGCAACCGGGCATAGCCATCAGGTCACGGCCACAACTGAGCCCACCTGTGCTGCTGCCGGTTCAACTACTTACACCTGTGCCTGCGGCGACAGCTATACTGAGGCAATCTCTGCTACCGGTGTCCATAATTTCGGCGCAGCCACCTGCACCGCACCTAAAACCTGTGCAATCTGCCACCTTACCGAGGGTGAGCCTTTGGGCCATGATTATGCCGATGCCACCTGCACCGCACCCAAAACCTGCGGCCGCTGCGAGGCCACCGAGGGTGAGCCTTTGGGACATGATTATGCTCCTGCCACCTGCACCGCACCCAAAACCTGCAAAGTCTGCACCGCAACCGAAGGCGAGCCTTTGGGCCACACCGCTGGGGAAGAGACTGTCATCACCAAAGCCACCTGTATTGCTGAGGGCAGCAAGTCTGTTAACTGCACCGTCTGCGATGAGACCTACACCGTGGTCATCCCCGCCACCGGTCATACCCCTGGTGGAGAAACGGTCATCACCGAGGTCACCTGTATTGCTGAGGGCAGCAAGTCTGTGAACTGCACTGTCTGCGGCGAAACTTACAGCGTAATCATCCCCGCCACTGGTGCACATACCGAGGGTGAGCATGTTGTCACAAAGGAAGCCACCTGTGAAGAGGCCGGCGAGGAGACTATCCGCTGCGCAATTGCAGGCTGTGAATACAGCGAAACCGTTGAAATTCCCGCTCTGGGCCACGACTATAATGAGCAGCATGTGTGTTCCCGCTGCGGCGATGAAGCGCTGCTGATGAAGAACCCTG
>JAFQFH010000039.1 GCA_017398685.1 Oscillospiraceae bacterium | reverse complement strand
GTGGCTTCCGCCATGAAGGACTGGGCTGTTGAGAACGGCGCTACTCACTTCACCCACTGGTTTCAGCCCCTGACAGGAATAACCGCTGAAAAGCATGACAGCTTTATTGCCCCGGCACCGGATGGCCGCGTGATTATGGATTTTTCCGGCAAGGAGCTTATCAAAGGCGAGCCTGACGCCTCTTCTTTCCCCTCAGGTGGCTTGCGCGCCACATTTGAGGCAAGAGGCTACACCGCCTGGGATCCGACAAGCTATGCTTTTATCAAGGGCAAAACCCTCTGCATCCCCACGGCCTTCTGCTCCTACGGCGGCGAAGCGCTGGATAAGAAGACCCCGCTTCTGCGCAGCATGGAGACGCTCAACAAGCAGGCGCTGCGCATACTCAGGCTATTCGGCAATGACAAGGTCATGCGGGTTGTCCCCTCGGTTGGACCGGAACAGGAATACTTTCTCGTTGACAGAGAAATGTATGAAAAGCGCAAGGACCTCATCTACACAGGCCGCACTCTTTTCGGTGCAAAGCCTCCCAAGGGTCAGGAAATGGACGACCATTATTTTGGAGCAATCAAGCCCCGTGTAGCGGCATATATGGAAGATTTGAACGAGGAGCTGTGGAAACTGGGTATCTTCGCCAAGACTGAGCACAATGAAGTGGCTCCGGCACAGCATGAGATTGCACCAATCTACACTACAAGCAACATTGCTACAGACCAGAATCAGCTCACAATGGAGATCATGCAGAAAGTGGCCGCCCGCCACGGCCTTGTGTGCCTGCTCCATGAAAAACCCTTTGCCGGAGTCAACGGCAGCGGCAAGCATAACAACTGGTCCCTCTCCACGGACAGCGGAGCAAACCTGCTCTCCCCGGGGGATACACCCTATGAAAATGCACAGTTTTTACTGTTTCTCTGCGCCGTGATTCAGGCTGTTGATGACTATCAGGGGTTGCTGCGTGCGTCCGTCGCAACAGCGGGCAACGACCACCGTCTGGGAGCAAATGAAGCTCCGCCCGCAGTGGTGTCGATGTTTCTGGGCGACGAGCTGACCGGCGTGTTGGAAGCTATTGAAAGCGATAAACCTTATCCGGGCACAGAGAAGCAGAAAATAAAGCTGGGTGTGGACAGTCTTCCCCGTTTTATACGGGACAACACCGACAGAAACCGCACCTCACCTTTTGCTTTTACAGGAAACAAGTTTGAGTTCCGCATGCTGGGCTCCTCCAACTCCATTGCCTGCGCAAACATTATGCTCAACACCGCAGTTGCCGAATCGTTAAAGATTTATGCCGACATACTGGAAGGCGCTTCTGATTTCAAGACTGCGCTGCACGAACTTATCAGGACTGTTATCACAGACCACAAGCGCATCATCTTCAACGGCAATGGCTATGACGACAGTTGGATAGAAGAGGCCACTGACAAACGGGGCCTTTTGAACCTGCGCACCACACCGGATGCTATGGAAGAGCTGCTGAAAAAGAAAAATATGGAGATGCTCATCTCTCACGGTGTTTACAGCGAAAGGGAACTTCGCTCACGTTATGAGATCATGCTGGAAAACTACTGCAAGACGGTATGTATTGAGGCACAGACCATGAGCGACATGGCGAGAAAGCAAATCCTGCCTGCTATTGAGCGTTATCTGGCTGATGTTGCCGATGCTGCGGCAAGGAAAAAGGCGCTGGATGCCGGAATAAGCTGCGCTTATGAGAAAAGGCTTGCAAAGAAACTTGCAACTATGGTTGACAGCATCGACGAGAGAACAGACGCGCTGGACGGTGCAATCGCAAAGCTCAGAACACTCAGCAATGTAACGGAAGAGGCAAACTACATCCGTGATGAAATGCTTTTGAAGATGTCTGAGCTGAGAGAAGTTGCTGACGAGGCAGAAATTATAAGCGCCGAAAGCTATTGGCCCTTCCCCAGCTACGGTGATCTGCTGTTCGGCGTTAATTGAATATCAGAGGTTATTATTATGTGTTCTATTATGGCTTATTGCTCCGACGGCGCCTCATTTGAGCTTTTCAAAACCGCCTTTGACAAGACCGTTTCCCGTGGTCCCGATGACAGCAATATCATTGATACAGGTAAGGGATTGCTCGGGTTTCACCGGCTGGCAATCATGGGCCTGCAGCCGGAAGGAATGCAGCCCTTTGAACTGGACGGAAGCTATGTGGTCTGCAATGGTGAGATCTACGGTTTTGAGCGAATCAAACAGATTCTTCAGAAAAAAGGCTATTCATTCCAAAGCGGTTCAGACTGTGAAATCCTGCTCCCACTTTACATGGAATACGGCGCGGCCATGTTCCGGATGCTGGATGCGGAGTTTGCTTTGATTCTTTTTGACGGGAGAGAAAACAAATTCATTGCCGCCAGAGATCCTATTGGTATCCGCCCACTTTACTACGGCTATGATGCCGCTGGTGCTGTTGTTTTCGCCAGTGAAGCCAAAAACCTTGTGGGGATATGCGACAAAATCATGCCGTTTCCTCCCGGTCACTACTACGAGGATGGAAAGTTTATCTGCTATCGGGACATAAGCGCCGTTCAGGAAGTCTGCCATGATGATCTGGAAACTGTATGTGGCCATATACGCGAAAAACTGGTCGCAGGTATCAGAAAGCGTCTGATCGCTGATGCTAAGGTCGGTTTTCTTCTCAGCGGCGGTTTGGACTCCTCTCTGGTATGTGCTGTAGCGCAGAAGTATTCCGATAAGCCCATCCGCACCTTTGCCATAGGCATGAGTGAAGATGCCATCGACTTGAAATACGCAAAGGAAGTGGCAGACTATATCGGCAGTGAACACACGGAAGTTTATATGACACCGGAAGATGTGATTTATTCACTTGAAACGGTAATTGCACTGCTCGGCACATACGATATTACCACCATCAGGGCAAGCATAGGCATGTATCTGGTCTGCAAGGCCATACACGAGCAGACCGACATTCGCGTTTTGCTTACAGGCGAGATAAGCGATGAACTGTTCGGCTATAAATATACGGATTTTGCTCCATCTGCGGAGGAATTCCAGAAGGAGGCCGTCAAGCGTATCCGGGAATTGCATATGTACGATGTGCTCAGGGCCGACCGCTGTATCTCAGTCAACTCCCTTGAAGCCCGTGTGCCTTTCGGAGATCTGGATTTTGTGGAGTATGTGATGAGCATCGACCCGGAGCTGAAGCTGAACAAGTACGGCAAGGGCAAATATCTGCTGCGCCATGCTTTTGAGGGTGACTATCTGCCCCAGAGTATTCTTTACCGCGAAAAAGCCGCATTTTCCGACGCGGTGGGTCATTCTATGGTGGACTATCTCAAGAAATTTGCGGAGGTCTGCTATACCGATGCTGAGTTTGAAGAAAAGTGCCGGGCTTACGAGCATGCCCGTCCCTTTACCAAGGAATCCTTACTGTACCGTGAGATTTTTGAAAAGCATTATCCCGGCCAGAGCGGGATGATAGTTGATTTCTGGATGCCAAACAAGACATGGGATGGCTGCGACGTGAACGACCCGTCTGCCCGTGTGCTTGCAAACTACGGTGACAGCGGAAAATAAGCAGAGAATTTCAAGTCAGGAAGTAAGATATTTGAAAATACTTTACATCAATGTTTTGTTCAACAGCGGCAGCACCGGGAAAATCGTGTATGAGTTATACTCCCACGCCCGGGCCGAAGGACATGAGGCCGCCGTCTGCTATGGCAGGGGCAGGAAAAGGAATGAGGAAAACGTCTTTAAGTTCGGTCTGGACTGGGAGACAAAACTCCACGCCCTTCTGACCCGTTTGACCGGGCTGACCGGTTGCTTCTCTCCTTTCTCCACCGCTCGGCTTATAGCATTTATGGATACTTTCAAGCCGGATATCATACATCTTCATGAGCCCCATGCTTATTTTGTCAATTTAAGACCACTTTTTGACTATATTTCCTCTCACAATATACCCTTGGTCTATACTATGCACTGCGAATTTGCCTTCACCGGCAAATGCGGTCACCCGCTCCGCTGTGAAAACTGGCGCACAGGCTGCGGAAACTGTCCATGCCTGAGCGACTATCCCAAAACTTTCTTTTTTGATTTTACAGCAAAAATGCTTTCAGATAAGCTGGGCCTTCTTAAAAAGCAGAACATGCTTATCGTTTCTCCCTCAGTCTGGCTTGCCAGCCGCATAAAACAATCTCTTATAGAAAACAAGGATATCCGTGTCATTCCCAACGGTATCGACACGAAAAGCATTTTTTATCCCCGTGCTTATGAACACCTTAAAATAAAGCACGGTATAGAAAATAAAAAAATAGTCCTCGCCGCAGCCCCCGGTATAATGAGCAGCCATAAAGGCGGCGCAGAGCTGCTGCGTCTTGCGAAGGCACTGGAAAATGAGAATATAAAATTTATTTTCATCGGGATGAGTCCCGCCGAAGCCAGAGGCAGCTTTCCCGAAAACATCATTCCTCTTGCTCACACAGAAAATCAGCAGCAGCTTGCCGAATATTACTCCATGGCCGACTGCTTTGTTATCTGTTCAGATATGGAGAACCTGCCTACTACCTGCCTTGAAGCTGTATGCTGCGGTACACCGGTGGCGGGTTACGACACAGGCGGCACAAAAGAAACTGTGCCTTCTCCTCTGGGCCGCTTCGCCCCTTATGGTGATACTGAGGCCTTGGCAGAGAGCGTAATGCTGCAGTTGAAAACCAGTTTTGAGCCGTCGGATTATGAAAGTCTGCGTAATGCTTACTCTTCAAAAAGTATGTATAAAGCTTATGAAGCCCTTTACGATCAGCTGGTATGCGGCAGAAAGGAACACTTAAAGCGATGAAAAACTGTGCAATCGTTGGAATCAACTGGGGTGACGAAGGAAAAGGCCGCATGGTGGACCTGCTCACCCAGGATTATGATGTGGTCGTGCGGTACCAGGGCGGCGGCAACGCCGGTCACACCGTTGTAAATGAGTACGGAAAATTTGCGCTGCATCTGCTTCCCTCCGGCATTTTCAGACCGGGTGTTGTTAACATTCTGGGCAACGGCGTCGCTCTGGACCTGAAAAATCTTTGGCTTGAAATCGAAAGTGTCAGGGCCAATGGCGTTTCCATTACGCCTGATAATCTGAAAATCAGTGAGCGTGCATCCTTGCTTCTCCCTTGGCACATTGCTTTGGATGAACTGGAAGAAAAAAGACTCAAAGATAAAAAGTACGGTTCTACCAAACAGGGCATTGCGCCTTTCTATTCCGACAAGTACCAGAAGAAAACCATTCAGGCCGGGGAACTGTTCTACCCGGACTATCTGGTGCGTCATCTTGAAGATCTTCTTGAATGGAAAAACCTGACTCTGACCGGTGTTTACGGCGCGAAGCCCTACACCATGCGGGAGTTGCTTGACTATCTCCACGAGTATGGGGACAAGCTGAAGCCCTTTATCTGCAACACCAGCGACTGGCTGCTCAGTGCTCAGGTCGAGGGTAAGAGCATCCTGTTTGAATCGCAGTTGGGCGCGCTGCGTGATCTGGATTATGGCATCTATCCCTATACCACCTCCTCCAACGCGGTTGCGGCTTACGCGCCTGTCGGCTCCGGCCTGCCTTCTGCAAAGCTGGACGAAGTGGTCGGTGTGGTGAAAGCCTACTCCACCTGCGTGGGGGAAGGACCTTTTGTATGTGAATGGTTTGGACCCGAAGCAGAGAAACTGCGTGAGGCGGGATTTGAATACGGAGCCAAAACCGGACGGCCCCGCCGTGTGGGCCCCATCGATGTTGTGGCGACCCGCTACGGCGTCCAGACTCAGGGCGCGACTACCATCGCACTGACAAAGCTGGATGTTCTCAGCTACATGGATCAGATCCCTGTCTGTACCAAATATGTGG
>JAFQFH010000038.1 GCA_017398685.1 Oscillospiraceae bacterium | reverse complement strand
GCTGCAGAACGGAGATAGCACCGTCAAAGAAGAAGTTGATGTTGTTGTCGCCGGGGTCGCCGGTGATGAACTCGATGTTGTAGGTCTTGTCGCCTGCGTTGGCAAGGTCAAGTGCCTCAACAATGTAGGTGCCCTGCTTTACGCCCACATCCCAGTTGTCGAAGGTGGCGTAGTAGGAAACTGCATCGGAGTTCATGATCAGACGGTCATAGGCGATGACGGGGATGCCGGCTTCCTTGGCCTGAGCCAGAACAGTGCCGAGAGCCTCACCGTCGATGGAAGCGATAACCAGAGCCTGGCAGCCGTTGGCTATCATGTTCTCAATCTGGGAAACCTGAGTCTGAATGTCGTTTGCTGCGTACTGGAGGTCAACCTCATAGCCTGCGGCCTCCAGCTGTGCCTTCATGTTCTCGCCGTCCTGAATCCAACGCTGCAGATCCTTGGTGGGCATTGCAACGCCGACCAGATTGCCAGCAACTTCCTCAACAGCTGCTTCTGCGGCTGCATCGAGGCCAAGCTGTTCTGCGGTGTAGTAGCCGGAGTCAATGAGCAGCTCCTGAATCATGTCGGGAGTGCAGGCCACGGGCTCGCACAGGAAGCTGGGGATAACGCCGGTGCCGTTGTCGTAGGTCTCGGTGTCATTCACGGGAGGCTCGGAGCCCTTCATGATGGCATCAACCATCTCAACGACCTTGGCGGCCAGAGTACGGGTGTCTTTGAATACGGACATGGACTGGAGGCCCTTTGCCATGTTGATGGTGTTGGCTACGTCACAGTCCTGACCGGTGATAACGGGGTACTCGCCGGTGTAGGAAGCAGCAAGTGCATTCTCTACGCCCAGAGCGGTGGAGTCATTGGAGCAGAGAACTGCATCCAGCTGGGTGCCGTCAGCATAGTAGGAGCCGAGAATGGTCTCGAAACGGGCCTGTGCTGCGTCGGTTGCCCAGTTTGCGGTGGCAACATCCATCTTGTCAACCTGACCGGAGGGGCAGACCAGAGTGCCTGCATCCAGGTAGGGCTGCAGAACGGAGATAGCACCGTCAAAGAAGAAGTTGATGTTGTTGTCGCCGGGGTCGCCGGTGATGAACTCGATGTTGTAGGTCTTGTCGCCTGCGTTGGCAAGGTCAAGTGCCTCAACAATGTAAGTGCCCTGCTTTACGCCAACATCCCAGTTGTCGAAGGTGGCGTAGTAGGAAACTGCATCAGAGTTCATGATCAGACGGTCGTATGCGATGACGGGGATGCCGGCTTCCTTGGCCTGGGCCAGAACAGTGCCAAGTGCCTCACCGTCGATGGAAGCGATAACCAGAGCCTTGCAGCCGTTGGCGATCATGTTCTCGATCTGGGAAACCTGAGTCTGAATGTCGTTTGCTGCGTACTGGAGGTCAACCTGGTAGCCTGCGGCCTCCAGCTGAGCCTTCATGTTTTCGCCGTCCTGAATCCAACGCTGCAGGTCCTTAGTGGGCATTGCAACGCCGACCAGATTGCTGGCTTCTGCAGCTTCTTCTGCGGGAGCTTCCACGACTTCCTCAGCGGGGGCTTCCTCTGCGGGAGCCTCAGTGGGGGCGGGAGCTGCAGGAGCGCCGCATGCACACAGTGCAAAAAGCATGCACAGTGTCAGCAAGAGTGCGAGATACTTTTTCATTTTCTCATTCTCCTTTTCTTTCCGTTTCGCGGAAAATTTTGATGCGTATTACATCTCAGAACAATTTTATAAAGTTGCTTAATGAAAGTCAATCGAAAAGTCCTTTGCTGTTTTAAATTTAGCAAGACAGACAAATTTACTTAAAGTTTTTTGTGGGTTTTGCTTTGCAAAAAAGACTTGTCTCCGGACAATATCAGCAAATTTTTGCAATTTTATGGATAGTTATTTGACTTTTATAAAAGACTTGTATAAAATATTGACATATATTTTTTATATAAGCTTCAGGAAGGTAATTCTGTATGAACAGCGCTAATATCTCCGAGCGGAGAAGACAGACAAGAAACAAAGTTTACCGTGCCTTGTATGACTCTCAGGAGCCACTTTCAAAGCAGGCGCTGGCCTTAAAGCTTGATATGAGCCTGCCCACCATATACCAGAACGTGGCCGAGCTTTTGGACATGGGCCTTATAGAATACACCGGTGCGCAAAATTCCAGCGGCGGCAGACCCGCCATGCAGATGCGCGCTGTTGCCAATGCCCGCTATGCCATAGGCGTTTTTATCTCCATCGACAGTCTGAATTTTGCGCTGACCAATCTTATGTGCGGAGTTCTGGCTTTCAAGGAGGTTCGGCATAAGCTGCCGCTGTTTGGCGAAAGTTTCAATCAGTATTTCTGCTCGCAGCTGGAAAGCTTTATTGACGAAAACAATATTGAGCGCAGCAAGCTTCTGGGTGTGGGCATCTGCCTTTCCGGCATAATACAGCCGGAGAACATGCTGGTTTTTTATGCCCCGCCCCTTAATCTCCGCAATGTTTCCATCAAAGCCTTTATTGACAATATCCCCTACCCTGTGCATGTGGAAAATGACGCAAACAGCGGCGGCTTTGCCGAATGGTTCAACGACTCCAGCGGAGAGAGCATAGCATTTTTGTCTCTGGCCTGGGGCGTGGGCGGAGCTACCTTTGTGAACGGCGATAAGTTCTCCGGCGCAAACCAGCGCAGCGGTGAGTTCGGCCATATGTGCATCGAGTACAACGGCCGCCCCTGCGCCTGCGGCAAACGGGGCTGTCTTGAAGCCTACTGCTCAAGTTCCAGAATAAGCAGCGAGCTGGGTATGACTCTGGAGGAATTTTTCACCCAGCTTTCTCTGGGTAATCGTGAGCTTCAGGAGATTTGGGACGACTATATCAAACACCTGGCTATCGGTGTGCACAATATACGCATGGCACTGGATTGCAGGATAGTCATAGGCGGTGAGATGTCCTCCTACCTTGTGCCGCATATGCCCAGGCTGTGCCGGATGGTAGCGGCCTGTGACCCCTTTGCTGCCGACTGCGACTATGTGTCTCTGGCCAAATATTCCGGTGTGGGCGCACCCTTGGGCACCGCGCTGCATTTTGTAAAGGACTTCCTCGATTTCAATATTTAAAGAAAAAATCCTGCAAGGAAAACCTTGCAGGATTTTTTTGTTTCAGAATAATTATTCGCTGTAGGCTATGTCCAGAGCGCTCTGACCGCACCAGATGCAGTAGTTTGCAACGCTCATCACATGGTCAACAGGGGGGACAAAAACTATTGCACAGGAGCCGCAGCCGGGGCAGTAGATACGCTCAACGCCCTCTGTCTGGCAGGTGGGCTTTCTGTCCCATGCGAAGTGTGCGCGGGTGTGGACATGGGGGCAGACGCCAAAGCCGTGCTCTCTGCCGTTGCACAAGCCCTTCTGGCAGTTGTAGCAGATGCTGTGATCCGCACCGTCGCAGGCGTAGTGACCGAAAGTACCGCAGACAGCGTCGCCGTGGCCTTCTCTGCCAACTTCACAGCTATAGTGACCGCAGCTCATGTAGTGGTTGAGGCTGCCCTGATCCGCAAGACACTTGCTGCACTCGTTTATCATCTGGAAGTTTTTGAAGTTTGTGCCGCTGACCTTTATATTGGATACGGACACTTCATTGCCTTCGGCATCGTAACGGATGACCCTGGTCTCACCGGCGCCGGTGGCGTGGATTTTGTCAGGACTGTCGATGAAAGCTACGTTGGGATCTTCAGTTACTATCTTGCCGCCCTTATTGTCGATAATGTACTGGCTGAGTGCCTTCACTTTTCCATCAGCATCAATCTCAAAGCTCATCTCTTCATATTCAACGAGATCCCAGTTGACACCGACTTTATTTCTCAGACGGTGAAACTCTTCAAGAATATCCTCACGCTCGGCCAGCAGTGCATATCCGCCCTCTGCATCATAAATTCTTTTTACGTCGGGTTCCATTTCCATTTTGTACACTTCGCCGCCATCAGCAAATGCCGCTGCGGAAAAGCTAAAAAGCATAACTGCACAAAGCAGCACAGAAACAAACTTTTTCATAATAAACCTCCTAATCAGCTTATATGTCAGTCTACCATAATTCTCCTGAAAATGGAAGTAAACAACACGTACAAACTGAGCATCGCGCTTTTGTATATAATCATATAAACCTCAGAACTTCTGATCCAGCTTATAGGTTATATCCTCTTCAAAACTCAGTCTCAGCTCCCGGCCGTTGAGCATGCGGGATATGGCGGGCAGATGCTTTACAAACACCAGCACCACCGTAAACACTAGAAGGCGCAGCAGCAGCTGGTCGTCCACCATAAGGACGCTGACCGCCACCATGATAAATGCACCGGCCAGAGTGCCAAGGGCAATATAACGGCTGAGGAAAGTTACTGCAAGTACTACCACGGCAGTGGCAATGCCCACCGTGGGTGAGGCAAACATGGCGGTGATAATCATGCAGAAAGTGGCGTGGCTGCCTTTGAAGTCATAGAAAAGGGGAAAAAGTCTTCCAAGGGTGAGGCAAAAGCCTGCAAAGACATAGCCCACCTGGGCATGGCCCTTTATCCCCAGCAGCAGCCCGCCCAGAAGGATGGGCAGGATATCCTTTACCAGCTCCACCAGAAGAAGGCGGACAAATCCCCACACACCGTATATCCTGCGGAAGTTGGATATCCACACATTGCCCTTGCCAAGGTGGCTCAGACGGGTGCGAAAAACATAGTTTGAGGCCAGCACCATGGTGCTCATGCTGCCAAGGCCATAGGCGAAAATGGAGCTTATCAGCAGCAAAAACCAGTAAACTATCATTCCTTGTCACCTTTCTGTCGTATTATCATGCGGATGGGCGTGCCTTCAAGGCCGAAAACGGCGCGGATCTGGTTTTCAATATAGCGCTGATAGGAGAAATGGAACAGCTCTTTTGAGTTGCAGAAAATGACAAAGTTGGGGGGCTTTACCCCGGTCTGGGTCATGTAGTAAATCTTCAGGCGACGGCCCTTGTCCGTAGGGGGCTGGACCCTGGCCTGTGCGTCGGAGAGGACGTTGTTGAGCATGCCGGTAGTTATGCGCATGCTGCTCTGGTCGTTGACATAGTTTATAAGCTCATAGAGCCTCTCAGTACGCTGTCCGGTCATGGCGGAAATAAAGAGGACGGGAGCGTAGCTCATAAAGCTCAGGTCGCGGAGCACATCCTTGCGGAGCTTCTCCATGGTGCCGGTTTCCTTGTCCACCAGATCCCATTTATTGACAACAATGATGCTGGCTTTTCCTGCCTCGTGGGCAAGGCCCGCGATCTTGGTGTCCTGATCGGTTACGCCGTCTCTGGCGTCAATCATGATAAGGCAGACGTCAGCCCGCTCTATGGCAAGCTGGGCGCGCATTACGGAAAACTTCTCCACACGCTCATCCACCTTGGACTTGCGGCGGATGCCGGCAGTGTCAATGAACACGTAGCGGCCATACTCATTTTCAAGGGGAGTGTCCACAGCGTCCCGGGTGGTGCCGGCCATGTCGCTGACAATGACGCGCTTCTGGCCGAGGATGCAGTTAATGAGGGAGGATTTGCCCACGTTGGGCTTGCCGATGACGGCCACCTTGATGCTGTCGTCATCCTCTTCCTCGCTGTCCTCCTCGGGGAAATACTGAAGGCACTGGTCCAGAAGGTCGCCGGTGCCGTGGCCGTGGACGGCGGAGACAGGGATAGGATCGCCCAGACCCAAAGAGTAAAACTCATACACACCCACATCGGTGGTGCCGGTGGAGTCAGCCTTGTTGACAGCCAGCACCACGGGCTTTTTGGAGCGAAGGAGCATGTTTGCCACGTCCTTGTCGGCAGCAGTAACACCGGTGCGAAGGTCGGTCACAAGAACGATGACCGTGGCGGAGTTTATGGCGATCTGTGCCTGCTCACGCATGAAAAGCAGTATTTCACTGTCGGTGGTAGGCTCAATGCCGCCGGTATCCACCATGTCAAACTTTCTGCCGCACCACTCGCACTCGGCATAGAGCCTGTCGCGGGTGACACCGGGGGTGTCCTCCACGATGGAGAGACGCTGCCCCACAAGGCGGTTGAAAAGCATGGATTTGCCCACATTGGGGCGACCCACTATTGCAACAAGAGGTCTGGACATTATTCAGACTTCCTCCTAACAATCAGTTTTGGTTGTACTTATAATATTCGCCGTCACTTTCGGAGCGGCAGGGTGTTTTTATCTCAGGGAGGATGCCGCAGATAGCATCGCAAAGCTCAAAGCCGTCAGACTCCAGCGGGTAAATGGGCAGACCCAGAGCTTCGCTGGCCTGCTCCAGTGTCACATCGTCCAGAAAGTCCTGTTCATCCCGGCGCAGCATATTCTGGGAGATGAAGAGCCTTTCACCAAGCTCCTTGCCTTTGAGCTGGGCGATAAGGTCTCCTCCGGTGACAAGGCCTGCCACATTTATGCTGTGGCCAAAAAAGTCATTGACGATGGGATAGACGCGGCCATTGAGGCCAGGATACTTTTCCTTGGCAAAATCAAGAAGCCGCTGAAAATAGGGTGCAGCGGAAACGCCGGTGGCGATGGAGAAGGACACAGCGTCCGGCTCGTCGGAGAGCATGAGGGCGGATTTAAACTCCGTCTCAATAAGTCTCAGCATACCCACACCGTTTTCAAGCTGGGTATAGCTTTCGTAGTACTCATCCTCGGGAAGCTCACGTTCTGCCTTAAGATAGAGCTCATCACCGCAGAAGAAGATGCGGCTGCCGTGCTTTTGGAGGCACTCGTCGGCAAAAGCTTCAACCATGTCGATAGTCTCGGCGGCGTGTTCCTTCGTAAAGGGAGTGAGGGGATATAGCCCCTCCCGGAACTTTGTAAGCCCCACCGGGACTATGGAGACACTGTTGACACCCGGGTACATTGCCGCAAGATCGCCCATTGAGCGCATGAGCTGCTCACCGTCATTGAGTCCAGGGCAGCAGACTATCTGGCAGTTCATGACAATGCCGTTTTCGGCAAAGCGGCGCATAATGTCAATGCTCTCCCCTGCCCTTTTGTTCTGGAGCATGAGGGTGCGAAGCTGAGGGTCAGTTGTGTGGACAGAGACATTGACGGGGCTTATGTGCAGGTCGATTATGCGCTGTATCTCACGGGGGGAGAGATTTGTAAGGGTGATGTAGTTGCCCATGAGAAAGCTCAGGCGGGCGTCATCGTCCTTGAAGTACATGGTTTTGCGCATGCCCTTTGGCAGCTGGTCGATAAAGCAGAAAACACAGTTATTGGCACAGGAACGGGGCGCATCCATCAGGTAGCTTTCAAAGTCCAGCCCCAGATCGCCGCCCTCGGCCTTGCGCACGGTAATTTCGTACTCGCTGCCGTCGGGCTTTTGAAGTTTTACGTTCAGGCGCTCATCGTAGGCGTAGAACTTATAGTCCAGCACATCCAGTATTTTTTTGCCGTTTATGGACAGAAGCCTGTCTCCCTCGTGAGCATGTCCGCGAAGGGGGCTGTCTGCATCTATGGATTTTATAATATTTTCCACCGTTTCAGCCTCCTTCATACTTATTTTATTTTGCGTATGCGCAGGATCTTCCTGCGCATACGCAAAAGGAGGAAAGGTTTTTCGCCTCTCCTCCTAAAGCTTTTTTTACTTGCTCTCCTCAACACTGATGACCTGACGGCCCTTGTACTGACCGCAAGCCTTGCAAGCACGATGGGGCATGCAGAATGCGCCGCAGTTGGAGCACTTTACTATGCCGGGAGCTTCCAGCTTCCAAGTAGAAGAACGTCTCTTGTCACGTCTCTGTCTTGATACTTTTCCCTTAGGGACTGCCATGTTGACACCTCCTGATTACCGCTGTTTATGAGCAGCTGATTATTTATTCGCCATTCGGGTCTTTATCCAAAAGCTGCTCAAGCACAGCAAATCTTGGATCAAGTTGTTTCCTGCATCCGCAGGGGCCGAGATTGAGATTTTTTCCGCAGCGGTCACAAAGGCCCTTGCAGTCCTCCCTGCAGAGGAACTTGGTCTCCATATCGAGAATGAAGAGCGTGGACAAAATCTCGTCAAGGTCGATCTCGTCACCGTCGAGGATGAAAAGCTCCGGGTTGACACCGGTATCCTCCTCAACTATGACAGCGTCCAGCACGGTTTCCTTTACGCTTTCAAACTCCGCACCGCAGCGGTCACAGACGCATACCATGTCCGCTGTGAGGGTCCCTTCAAGACGGAGCACGCCCGCCTCGTTGAACACCCTGCCGACAGCACGGGGGGCCGCACTGTACCCAACCACCGAAGGGAAAGAAAGACCGTCCGTCTCAAGCTCGCACTCAAAGGGCAGTGACGCCCCGGGGATCTCTATAATTTCTCTCAGGTTAAGCCGCATAGTGCACCTCTCCGCTGATATCAGCCTTAGTATTATAGTTTGTTTGTCAAGGCTTGTCAACAGAAATTTTCTATTGTATAATCAGAAAAAATTAAATTTTGAGAAAAAATCGGAACGATATGCAATGAAAGAATTTACCGTAGGCCGTAACGACGCAGGACAGCGGCTGGATCGCTTCGTAGGCAAGGCAGTTCCCCTGCTGCCGGAGTCTCTTCTGCAAAAATATATACGCATAAAGCGCATAAAAGTAAACGGCAAGGGCGCAAAGCGGGACAGCCGCCTCAACGCCGGGGATGTGCTGCAATTATACATCAACGATGAGTTTTTTGAAAAGCCCCGTGAGGAAAATTCCTATCTTAAGGTGGGCACGCCCAAAATAAATATCGTCTATGAGGATGAAAACATCCTCCTGGCGGACAAAAAGCCCGGTGTGCTCTGCCACAGCGCCGGGGTCTGGGATTACAACACCCTTATTGCCAACATACAGGCCTACCTTGCACAGAAAGGCGAGTGGAGACCCAAGGAGGAAAATTCCTTTGCTCCCGCCCTTTGCAACCGCATTGACCGCAACACCGGCGGCATAGTTATAGCTGCCAAGAACGCGGAGAGTCTCCGTATTCTCAATGATAAGATAAAAGACCGGGAGATTGAGAAAATCTACCTTTGCGCTGTAAACGGCAGGCCCAAGCCTGCACAGGGGCGGCTTGAAAACTATCTTTTCAAGGATGCTGAGAAAAATCAGGTGTACGTAAAGGCCAAAAGTGAGCCGGGGGCAAAGACCGCTGTCACGGAATACAGGGTAATAAAGTCTCAGGGTAAGCTCTCCCTTGTGGAGTGCAGGCTGCTCACGGGCCGCACCCACCAGATACGTGTGCAGATGGCTCATGCTGGCTGGCCGCTGCTGGGTGACGGCAAGTACGGCAGTGAGCGTTTCAACAAAGACTTCGGGGAAAAAGGTCAGGCCCTTTATTCCTACAAACTGCGCTTCGAGTTTCCCACCGATGCGGGAATACTGAATTACCTGAGAGGGAAAGAATTTAAGGTTGATAAGGTAGACTTTGCAGAAAAATATTTCGGCGTGGAGACCCTTGAATTTTAGAAAAAAAGAGGACAGATACTGAACCGCCCCAGATTGTGCGGACAGCACAAAAAAGACCCCCGATGTAGGTTTATTCAATTCAAGCGATGAACTGGCACCGCAATTCCAGCGGTGTCAGTTTTGTTTTTGTCTGGATGCGTTGGTGATTGTAGAAGAAGATGTAGTCATCGATGAGCGTGCGAGCATCCTCAAAGGTCGGAATCTTCATACGGTGGATGCATTCTGT
>JAFQFH010000037.1 GCA_017398685.1 Oscillospiraceae bacterium | reverse complement strand
GGACAGTATCTGCATATACCTTTGTCCGGGACTTATTCCCGCATACCGGGCAAGGCACCCAACGGGAAAGCACATTTGTTTTCATCATAGGTTTTCCTGTTATATCGAGTGTCGCTCTGCGTTAAACGTCTGGCTGCTTATATATTTTCTTGAGTCAATTTCATTCCGGCATAATGTATCTTGCCCAAACATCTATTGTTATTCTTAATACATCATCTTTCTGGCGACAGCCGCATGAGCACGGTGCTCTGCATCATCGTCAAGCGGTAAAAGCTGGCATTTACCGTATTTTTGCTCGAGGGCTGTTTTCAGTATAAAATCGCACAATTCCGGATTTTTCGGTAATACCGGGCCATGGCTGTAGGTGCCAAACACATTTTTATATCTTACGCCCTCGGTCTTATCCTCTCCGTTATTACCAAATCCATTTATAACTTTGCCAAGCGGTGAGACATCCAGGCCAAGGTAACTTCTGCCGCTGTGGTTTTCAAAACCAAACACCGTACTTCCACCCGAAATCGGATAGCAACGGAAAGAATAGTTTCCGGTCAATCTGCCGGGCTTGCTCTTTGTATAAAAATCTATTGCCCCCAGAAATTCGCAGCGTACACCAGCCTGATTTTCATAGTAGTGGCCCAGCATCTGATATCCGCCGCAGACGGTGAGAAAGGTTTTCCCATCTTCAATGGCGGATATTATATTTTTATCCTTCCCTCTGTGCAGGTCATCAAGCAGCACCTCCTGTTCAAAGTCCTGCCCGCCGCCCATGAAGAACAAATCAAAATCTGCAAGCGAATTGCTCTCTCCGATTTTCAGATTTGTAATGTCGGCTTTTATACCGCGCCACTCCAGACGCCTTTTCATGCATATAATATTTCCACCATCTCCGTACAAATTCAGCACGTCAGGATAGAGGTGACATATTTTAAGTTCCATATCATCACTCCCAATAATCTTTACTGCGACTTTTTTTGGCAAGCACAGGCCGCAGGCGCATCATGGCAGAATATGTGGGCAGGATAAAAAGCGGCCTTGTACGACAGTCAAGCTTTGCCGCAAAACTCCGATCATCTTTTATTTCTTTGAGCTTGGCCGGAGTAAAGCCCGCATATTTCAGTCTCAGGTACATATCCCCTCTGCGTCTGCCTGCCGTGTATACATTTCCAATAAGCCGCTCATGCGCTGCAAGATTTTCAAAAGGAACATCCCATATCCACGATACATCTTCACCATCAGCAAGCTGGTCATCAAGACAGCACATAAGGTCATAGCCGTAGTTCAAGTTGGAAAGATAGCTTATCACCTGGGTAAAACCGGCCGGATTTTTTACAAGTATCATTGTTGCGCCATGGCCGATATTGAACTTTTCCATGCGGCCAAAACCATATACCTGGTCTGCTTCATCGCCGAAATCAGGCAGGCTTAATCCCAGAGAATGCAGGCCCGTCGCTGCCGCAAGACTGTTATAAATGTTATACACCGCCGGAAGAGGTATTTTCTGCTCACGACACTGACCGAAAATACTCATGTCTATAAGACTGTAGTCATCGTACATGGCAATAATATGCTTTGCAGATATCTGCCTCTCCGGTCTTGCATAGCCGCATTCCGGGCAGCTGAAGTCCCCAAGATGACCGTAGGTTTTATATCCATAGCTGTATTTGTGCCTGCATCTTATGCAGTACAGTGCATCCGATTTTTCCTCTGAAGCAATGGTTGCTTCTCCCTCATCCACACCGAAATAAAGGCAGGGGTTTTCAAGGCTGTCGGCAAGAGAAACAACCAAAGAGTCATCAGCGTTGAGGCAGAGTGTCATGCTGCTGTTTTTTTCTATTGCAGTTCTCATTCCGTTGCGGGTGTTCATAATCTCCCCATAGCGGTCAAGCTGGTCACGGAAAATATTGGTGACAACAAGCACCGCCGGAGAAAGATGCTCAATCACCTGTTTAAGCGCCGCCTCATCACACTCTATGACTGCCGTCTGCTTCCGGGCTATTCCCTGCATGCTGCTGTTTGCCACGAACTCAGCGCAGATTCCCGCCAGAAGATTTGCCCCGGAACGGTTGGCCAAAACATCAATCCCGGCATCACGGATCCCCTGTTCGAGGATGCGGCATGTGGTGGTCTTGCCATTTGTGCCGCTGACAAGGATTATCTTCATTCCGCAAGAGCAGCACCTCAGCACATCCGGATATACTGCCAGCGCTATTTTACCAGGCAGGCTTGTGCCGCCCCGCCTGAAAGCGCGCAGCACTGCCCGGCAGGCTTTGCAGAGAAATATAGCTGCTGCAAGCCTTATCCCGGGTCTTTGTTTATACAACAACTTTTCTTCCATCATCGGTAATTTATGGGTCCAACGCGTTTGTGCTCGCTTTTTTCGTGCATTTCTCCAATTTTAGTCCTGACTTTATCGCTCACAGGCTGTCCGAAAAGGAATGCATCCAGTTCGCCATAGCTTATGCCCATTTCGCTTTCGTCCGTCTGCCCATCAAAAAGGGCTGCGGATGGAGCCTTCTCTATAACACAGCTCGGCGCACCCAGATAGCGCAAAAATTCATATATTTCCGTTACTGTGAGATCCGATATGGGATTGAGGTCATAGGCTCCGTCGCCCCACTTGGTGAAATATCCCACATAAGCCTCACTGCGGTTGCCAGTGCCAACCACCAGGCGC
>JAFQFH010000036.1 GCA_017398685.1 Oscillospiraceae bacterium | reverse complement strand
ATATCCTTCTCTCCGCATGCAAAGTATTTCTTCTTCATATTGCTCTATTCTTCTATATTCTCGACTCATAAAAATTACCTCCTGTGTAGTTTCATTATCCTACACAGGAGGTCTTTTTGCCTATTGTCCGTTTTTAACGGTTCGGTTCAATACTCTCTGTCCTCTTTTTTATTCCTCAATTTCCCAGGGCAGCTCCACATAGGTGATGGGGTGGGCCATGGCAGGGATGAGCTTTTCAATTACATCGGAGGTCTTTATCTTCAAGGTAGACGAATTTATACAGGGGTGGCAGCCGAAATATTCATCCTTCAAAAGGTCCTTGTCGATATTCAGATGCACCGCGCCGCTCTTATCGTTCATCAGCCCCAGTACGCTGACAGAGCCGGGGGTAATATCCAGATACTTTTCCATCTGTTCAGGAGTGGCAAAGGAGAGGCGGGCTGTGCCAATCTGCTTGGAGAGTATCTTGGTTTTGAAGGGCTTATCTCCGGGCATGAGAAGAAGATAAACTTCCGTCTGCTGGCGGTTTGTGAGAAGAAGATTTTTGCAGATGTTGCAGCCGAGCACCTTTTCTATCTCATGGCAGGCCTCGATAGTGTCGGCGTAATCATGGTCAACGCGCCAATAGTCAAGGGAAAGGCTGTCCAGAAGGGCGTAGCAGCGTTCCTCCTTGTCAATGCGCTTATCTTCCGGTCGGCCTGTGCAAAGAGCGGTTTTTATCTCCATATGTGTACCTCTGTATAATTATAATAGTATGTTATTGTGGATTATAGCACACAGGCCGGAGAAATAAAAGGAATTTAAAATTTTGACTGATACGTGTATAATATGGTTTATTATTGTATGCCAAGATGAAACGAGGCGAATTTATGCATCCTGAAAGGAAAAACATTCGGCTTTCTTCCCATGATTATAATCGGCCGGGATACTATTTCATTACTGTTTGCACGAAAGAAAAAAAGCCCATTTTATGCCGCATTGTAGGGACCGGCGTCCTCGACGGTCCGATAATGGAATATACAAAGGCAGGTATTATCAGTCACAGGCAGTTGGAAGCCATGACTAGTTTTTATGAACATATACGGCTTGAAAAATATGTAATCATGCCAAATCATATTCATTTACTGATATATGTCTGCGCCGCAGAAAACGGACCGTCCAGGAGGCCGGTCCCTACGGACTCTGCAATTTCAAGATTTATTGGAACTTTCAAGCGTTTTACAAATAAGGATGCCGGATATGCACTGTGGCAAGCCCGTTCATACGATCATGTTGTGAGAGATGAGCACGATTTTCAACGCATATGGAAATACATTGATGACAACCCCGCAAAATGGGCGGAAGATAGTTTATATTGTGCTGACGATATGTCGGTATAGCGGACCGTCCGGAGGTCGGTCCCTACGGAAAACGATGTAATCATTAAAAGAAAAATAGCCTCCCGGATGGGAGGCTATTTTAATAAGTAGCTTTAGTCAGATCAAGTAATCAGACAATTATGCCTTCTTCTTGAAGATGACAGGTGCGCCCTCGACAACGAGAACACCAGCCAGGATGACCAGTGCGATGGACCAGATCATCTGGAACCAGTCGCCCCACAGAGCGGTGCCTGCGGTGACCATGCCGATCTTGCCGATGATGGTCATGACGAGAGAGGTGATAGTTGCAGCAAGCATGAAGATCATGGGGAAGATGAACATCTTGTTGTTCTTGCCGATGTTAGCAAGCCATGCAGCAACAGCCAGCATTGCAACGCCAGCGAGGAGCTGGTTGGCAGCGCCGAACACGCCCCAGATCTGGCTCAGGCCCATGAAGCCCATGCCGCAGCCGACAACGACCATGATGAGGGTGCCGACCAGGGGGTGAGAGAAGAACTTGGCAGCGCCGGTGAGCTCGTCACGGGTCTTGCCTTCGGGAACGAACAGCTCAGCGAACAGGTAACGTGCAAGACGAGTACCGGAGTCGAGAGAGGTCAGAGCGAAGACGGAAACTGCCAGGGTGAGGAGGGTGTAAACAGTGTCGTATACGGGGTTGGAGAAGTCTGCAACGCCGCCGAACATCTGTGCGACCATGGTAGCAACACCACCAGCGAAGATGGTGGGAGGTGCGGAGAGGAGGAACTTGTCGCCGCCGCCGATGTTGGTCTCCTTGAAGAGAACGCCAACTGCGAGCAGAGCAACGATTGCCAGAGCGGACTCAACGATCATTGCGCCGTAGCCGATGACCTTTGCATCCTTCTCAGAGTTGAGCTGCTTTGCGGTGGTACCGGAACCGATGAGAGCATGGAAGCCGGAGACAGCGCCGCAAGCGACAGTGATGAACAGAACGGGGAACAGGCTCTGGTTGCCGTTGACACCCTTCCAGCCGGTGAAGGCAGGCAGCTCGACGGTTGCGTTGGAGCCGATGACACCGACGAATGCGATGATCATCATACCGTAGAGCAGGAAGGAGGACAGGTAGTCACGGGGCTGGAGCAGGATCCACACGGGCAGCAGAGATGCCAGAGTGATGTAAACTGCAATGAAGATGACCCAGAAGGTACGGCTCATGTTGAAGCCGACGTTCAGACCTGCGAGGGTGATCAGGACGATGCCGATGATACCAACGATGGTTGCAGGGCCGATGGGAGCATTCTTGCGGTACACGAAGAAACCGAAGATGATAGCGATAACGATGAACAGAAGGGAGGTGGTTGCGGTGGAAGCAGTACCGGAAACGTTGGCACGGCCGACGGTGAAGATGGGCAGAGCCTCTTCGCCAGCGGGAGCAACGGATGCGAAGGTACCGGCAACAACTGCGGTGAAGGAAGCAATGACGAGGATGAGAACCAGCAGTGCGAAGATGGTGAACAGGCGCTGTGCTCTCACGCCGATGTTGGCCTTGATGACTTCGCCGACGGAACCGCCGTTGTGACGGATGGAGGCGAACAGAGCACCAAAGTCATGCATTGCGCCGAAGAAGATACCACCGATGACAACCCACAGGAAAACGGGAACCCAGCCGAAAACTGCGGCCTGGATAGGTCCGTTGATGGGGCCTGCGCCAGCGATGGAAGAGAAATGGTGGCCCATCAGAACGGCGGGGTTAGCAGGAACGAAGTCCTTACCGTCGTAGCTGGTGTGGGCAGGGGTTTCTTTGTTGGGGTCGACGCCCCACTGCTTTGCAAGCCAAGAGCCGTAGAAAATGTAGCCCAGAGCAAGCAGAGCGACTGCGATAAGAAGGATAACTATTGCGCTCACACTTTTCACTCCTTAAGTAAAAAAATGATAAAATATTTGCTTTCGCTTTGAGATCAGTCCTCTTTTCTCGCCGCGAAGAGCTTCTGAAAGTATTTGGCCAGCTCATAACCGGCCTTGTTGGGGTAGGCCTCCTCCGCCGCCAGATCCACCGCGCAGGTTTTCAGCATGGTGAAGCCGTGGAGGGAGAACTTGTAGCTCTTTTCAAACTTCTTTGCCTGAATGTGCTTTTTAACAGCCTTGTCAAAGCTGTCCGCCACGAAAAGCACCTTTACATTGGAATACTGGTGCTCCTTATGGGGCTTGACACGGGGCAAGGACTCATCAAGAGCGGCCTTGACACACTTGTCCACAGTTTCATTATCAAAGCTTTCTGCAGAGAACACATAGCAAAACTCGTTTGTCTCATTTCCCCAGACCTTTATCTTCTTGGAGAGCCAGTACTGCTCAGCCCTGGAAAAATAATCCGCACGGAAAGCCATGGGAAGCCCCGGCAGCATTTCGTCTTCAATAATGTTGTAGTAGGCGCTGTATGAATCTTTTAAAACTTCCAGAAAAAGGGCACGATCCATACCAAAAAAGACCTCCTACAAAAATGAACAAATTATGACTTGAGCATAATATAACGCTAAACACCACAAATTTCAATAGGCAATTTTAATAAATTATGAATTTCATTTCGAATAAAGGCTCAATTTTTGTTTATATTGCACTTATGTAAACCCAAACAGGCGTTTTTCCCTTTAAGACTCTTGTACATTTGGCCCATTTGCACAATATAATTAACACGTTCTTAACATTACCACGTTTACAGCTTCAAATTTTTGTTGTATTATATGCTGCGACAGTAAAATTTTAGTCCAATTGCAAGAGGAAAAATATGGAATTCAATTTATGCGTTCCCTGTCTTTTGGGTCTTGAAAGCCCCATTGCGGATGAGCTGAAAAGGCTGGATATTCCGGATGTCCGTTCCGAAAACGGCAGAGTATATTTCAAGGGAGGCGCAAGGGAGATTGCCCGGGCCAATATAAACCTGCGCTGCGGCGAGAGGATACTCATAGAGCTTGGCAGTTTTGAGGCCAGAAGCTTTGAGGAGCTTTTTCAGGGCACAAAGGCCCTGCCCTGGGAGAGCATTATTCCCTCTGACGGAGCTTTCCCCGTGAAGGGTTACAGCCTCAATTCCCAGCTCTTCTCCGTGTCTGACTGCCAGAAAATCATAAAGAAGGCCATTGTGGAAAGGCTCAAAAAGGTCTACGGCATTGAGTGGTTTGCCGAGAGTGCCGAGCTTTATCAGGTGCAGTTTTCCATCATGAAGGACAGGGTGTCCCTGTGTATTGACACCTCCGGCGCCGGGCTTCACAAGCGAGGCTACCGCCCGGCCCACAACGCAGCGCCCCTGAAGGAGACTATGGCTGCCTCCATGATAAAGCTCAGCCGCTACAGAGGGCGGGACGATTTTTGCGACCCCTTCTGCGGCAGCGGCACTATTCCCATCGAGGCAGCCCTCATAGCCAGAAACCGTGCTCCCGGCCTCAACCGCCGTTTCACCGCCATGGACTGGCGCTGGGTGGACAAAAAGCTCTGGATCGAGGAAAAAGAAGCCGCCATATCAAGGGAATTCAACGGAAGCTATAATATAATAGGTAGCGACATTGATCCTGCCGCCATTGCCATTGCCAGAGAGAACGCCCAGAGAGCCGGCGTGGCGGATATTGTGCGCTTTGAGCTTGCCGACGCCACAGGCTTTGAGAGAAAGACGGAGCGCGGCGTCATCGTTACAAATCCTCCCTACGGCGAGCGCATTATGGAAAAGCAGCAGGCCGAGGAGCTTTACAGGGCTTTCGGACGAGCCTATGCCGCAAGCGAAAACTGGCAGCTTTATCTGCTGTCCTCCCATACGGAGTTTGAGCGTTGCTTCGGTAAACAGGCGGACAAAAAGAGAAAGCTTTACAACGGCATGATAAAGTGCGACCTATTCATGTATTTTAAATAGATAAAAAATATACGGGGTGAACGGATATGCTGGAAAAAGTTAAGCACCTTTTTATAGTAAATCCCATCGCCGGTGACAGAGACGCCACTGACGAAGTCAGAGCAAAGGCTGAAAAAGCATTTGAAAAAAGAGACGACAGCTTTGAAATCTACGTGACCAAGGCTCCCATGGATGCCTGCGACGTTATCGGGCAGGCTGCTCAGGAAAGCCGGGATCTGAGAGTTTACGCCTGCGGCGGGGACGGCACCTTCAACGAATGTGTCTGCGGCGCAGCGGAGAGGGAAAACGTGGCTGTCTGCCCCTTTCCCACCGGCACCGGCAACGACTTTTGCCGCATGTTCGGGCAGGAGGCTGAGCTGTACCGGGATCTGGACGCAATTCTCGCCGGGCAGATACAGCCCATCGACCTTATAAACTGCAACGGCCGCTGGTGCGCCAACATATGCTCTGTGGGCATCGATGCCCGCATCGGCGCGGACGTACATAAATACAGCAAGCTCCCCATAATCGGCGGCGCTGCCGCCTACGTGGTGAGTGCGGCGGTGAACGTGTTCAGAGGTATAAACACGACAATGCGCATAAAAGTCGGTGAGTTTGTACAGGCAGGCAAGCACGCGCTGGTCTGCGCCTGCAACGGCCGCTTCTACGGCGGCGGCTTCAACCCCAGCTGCGACGCCCGCCCGGATGACGGAGTGCTGGACATATATGTTGTAAAGGAAGTAAGCCTTGCCATGCTGCCCTTTCTTATCGGCAAGTATGCCGCTGGACGGGCCGACGAGCTGCCCAAATATGTCACTCACCTTAAGGGCCGCGATCTCAGCATCAGCTTTGGAGAGGAACATGTGGTGAATATTGACGGCGAGGCCATCTATTCAAAGGACGTGGATATATCCCTCAAGCCCGGCGCGGGGCGGCTTATTGTACCCCGGGGGATGCATTTTTTCGATGCGGTGTGAACCTGTCGCCCATGTCACAAAAAATTCAAAAATATTTTCCTGTTTTTTTGATGCAGGGTCTTGAAAAATAATAAATATGTGGTATATTAACATCGTTAGCACTCCAAGCCAAAGAGTGCTAACGATGTTGAATTTTGTAATATAATTATTTTGGAGGTATATATCATGACACTCAAGCCTTTAGCTGACAGAGTAGTGCTCAAGCAGAATGCTGCTGAGGAGCGCACCTCTTCCGGCATCTTCCTCACCGCTTCCGCACAGGAGAAGCCTGAGGTCTACGAAGTCGTCAAGGTTGGCCCCGGCGGTCTGGTTGACGGCAACGAGGTTGAGATGATAGTTGAAGCCGGCCAGAACGTTCTGGTAGGCAAGTACAGCGGCACCAAGGTGAAGCTGGACGATGTTGAGTACACTATCGTGCGCCAGTCCGACATTCTGGCAATCATCGAATAAGGAGGCAAATTCAAATGGCAAAGCAGATCATTTACGGTGAAGAAGCAAGAAAATCCATCGAGCGCGGCGTAAACCAGCTGGCCGATACCGTTAAAATAACTCTCGGCCCCAAGGGCCGCAACGTAGTGCTGGACAAGAAGTTCGGCTCTCCCCTGATCACCAACGACGGCGTGACCATCGCCAAGGAGATAGAGCTTGAGGACGCTTTCGAGAACATGGGCGCACAGCTCATCAAGGAAGTTTCCACCAAGACCAACGATGTTGCCGGTGACGGCACCACCACCGCTACCGTTCTGGCTCAGGCCATGATCGGCGAGGGTCTGAAGAATCTGGCAGCCGGTGCAAACCCCATGGTCATGCGCCGCGGCATCCAGAAGGCCACCAAGGCCGCCGTTGAGGCAGTCAAGGCCATTTCCCAGCCCGTTTCCGGCGCTAAGGACATTGCCCGCGTCGGCACCATCTCCTCCGGCGACGAGCTTATCGGCTCTCTGATCTCCGAGGCAATGGAGAAGGTCAGCCAGAACGGCGTTATCACCATCGAAGAGAGCAAGACCGCTGAGACCTACAGCGACGTTGTCGAAGGCATGCAGTTTGACCGCGGCTACCTCTCCCCCTACATGGCTACCGATATGGATAAGATGGAAGCCGTCATCGACGATGCTCTCATCCTCATCACCGACAAGAAGATCTCCAACATTCAGGAGATCCTGCCCCTGCTGGAGCAGATAGTCAAGGCAGGCCGCAAGCTCCTTATCATCGCTGAGGACGTTGAGGGCGAAGCTCTCGCCACCATTATCCTCAACAAGCTGCGCGGCACCTTCACCTGCATCTGCGTCAAGGCTCCCGGCTTCGGCGACAGACGCAAGGAAATGCTGCAGGACATCGCAGTTCTCACCGGCGGTCAGGTCATCTCCAGCGATCTGGGCATGGAGCTGAAGGATGCAGACCTCAATATGCTCGGTCAGGCACACCAGGTCAAGGTCAGCAAGGAGAACACCGTTATCGTTGACGGTGCAGGCTCCTCTGAGGACATCAAGGCCCGCGCTGCCCAGATCCAGCACGCCATCTCCGTCAGCACTTCCGACTACGACAAGGAAAAGCTGCAGGAGCGCCTTGCCAAGCTCAGCGGCGGTGTTGCAGTCATCAAGGTCGGCGCTGCCACCGAGACCGAGATGAAGGAAAAGAAGCTTCGCATCGAGGACGCCCTGAACGCCACCCGCGCCGCAGTTGCAGAGGGTATCGTACCCGGCGGCGGCACCGCATACGTGGTCGCTTCCAAGGCTGCCGACAAGCTCCTTGCTGAGCTCGAAGGCGATGAGAAGACCGGCGCATCCATCATCGCCAAGGCTCTCAAGGCCCCCATCATGCAGATCGCCGCAAACGCAGGTCTGGAAGGTGCTGTCATCCTCAACAAGGTCTATGAGTGCGACTGCTCCACCTTCGGTTTCGATGCTGCCAACGACCAGTACGGCGACATGATCGAGCTGGGCATTGTTGACCCCACCAAGGTCTGCCGCAGCGCAATGGAGAACGCCGCTTCCGTAGCCTCCATGGTTCTCACCACCGAGTCTCTGGTTGCCGACATTCCCGAGAAGAATCCTCCCATGCCCGCAGCACCCGACATGGGCGGTATGTACTAAGATAAAGCCCGCAATTGCCCTAAAAAAGCGTTTGATATGTAACAAGAAGGCCGACACCCTCGTAAATAGGTGTCGGCCTTTGTTGTGGGTGTTTCTGTTTAGTACCCTATACGTTCGATAGATGATTCATCGAAAGAAGAGGATCACTCCTGTAGCTTAGCAATTCCTGTTTCGTCGCCGAGGAAAGTCGCAATGCTTTCAGGCGTCAGATGGTTATACATAGAATAGTTGATGCCGACTCCTCTGGCCCCGATAACGTCGCTTTCGGCGGCATACTGGATGTATGTATTTCCCTCAAAAACTCTGGAGTATTCTTTGCTGAACTGATCAATCTGGACAAGGGCACCGGTTGCAAAGGCAAAGGTGTTGTTTCGGATCACGAGATTTTCATTTGCACAGGGACCACCCTGAATCACCACAGCGTTGCAATAGTCATCTTCCCAATCTGTGCTGAAGAAATTGTTCACGCCGCTGTCCAAAACAAGATTATCTTCTACCACGGTGTTTTTGAAAATGTGGTCCGGATTTACTTCCATATCCCAGTTGCACAGCAAAATCCCCTGTGTTGTCCGCTCAATCAGATTTCCGGAAACAACACAGTCTTGCATACTTTCTCGACCTATGAATGTTTCCAGAGCAATGCCTTCCTGAAAGGCATCATGGATGTAATTGTTTCGCACGGTATAATGGCTGCTGTTGATGGCAAAGGCACCGCTGTTTCTGCCAAATAAACCGGCGTTCAACTGGATACGGGTATCGCCAGTTTCTTCGCCCGTGGCATACGAAAAGACGTGTCCGCCTTTCCAACCAAATTCGCAGTTTTGCACGACACCGTTCTGTGCCCCATATCCGTCATGGAATCCACTGCATGAGGTTATGCTGGAATATAGAACGCAGAGATTGTCGTATGTTTGGTCATCTGCCATACCGTCGCAAAACGCATGAGGCATGATAAACTCGATGTTCTCATAAATCTCACCGGGATTCCCCGCATCGCAACGGAAAAATAGAGAGCCTGTGTAGAATACTTCTTTGCCGTTTTCGTCCCAGGCGCGGAAAAGCGCATCTCCCAAATTTTCCGTTTTCATATCGGGATAATCAAGAGCGGGGAAACACCACATATCCGGCAGATGCTGCGTAATATCGTAATCCTCTCCGGTCAAGGCCTCGTGGCGATCATCCAGCTGTAAGTAGGATTCCCCGTCCCAATAGGCCACATCCCGAAGCACAAATTCTGATTCGTTCAGCACGATGCTGGCCACTTCGGTCATTTCCCGATAGAATTTCCAAATTTTCTTTCCGGTGTCATCTGAGTAGAACAGCTCCCATTTTTCACCGCCTGTGCCGTTTTCCTCGCTGCCGTAAAAGGCAGGCTTCGGTCCTTCGCCATAGGCGGAAATAGTCATCCCTGCGGTTTCGCTGATTTTCCAGTGCAAATCTGTTGCACGCCAGATGCTGCCCCGTTCAAAGAAAACGGCATCACCATAGTTTAGCTGAATGTTATCAAAGGGTGCCATAGTTGCAAAGGGCGTTTCAGGACTGAGGCCGTTGTTCCGGTCGCTGCCGCGGTTGGACACATAGTAGGCTGTCCCGGAGTAGCTTTCGCCCATAATATATTCGTCCGCTTTTACAATGGTAGTGGGACTGTTCAAGATGGCATCTCGACGCTGGTCAGCAGCAGCATAGACCGCCTCCACCTCAGAGGCGGTGACATATGCTGCATCATTGAAATCGGAGGAAAGTTCACTTTCATACAAGCGCACGACCGACAGCGCTGCTTCCCGCAGTGTCAGGGGCTGTTCAAGACGCAGGTCTCCCGCCTCGTCAAATTCCAGCAGGGATTTGTTGCTTTCAAACGACACTCTGCGCAGGCAGAAATCGTATGCTGGGCCAACATGGTTATTGTCGGAACAGCCATCCCCTAAATCAATCGGAGTATTCCAGTTGAAAACAGGGTAGTCCATAGTGACAACATCCCAAACTTTGGGTGCGTAGTCGTTGAACTCAGCCGGACTGTTTGCATTAAAGCTGGCAAGTCCCATGGTCTTTGCGGCAAACAAAAGCGATACCATGGCCCCGTCACGCTTCATTTCAGTGTTGGGAGCGGCCTTGGTCATCTTCTGCCATGCTGAATATTCGCCCTCGTCGTGCAGCTTGATCGCACTGCCCAGCATATTGCAGTACTGTGACCATGTGAGGACGGTATTCTCCGGGTCGGCTTCCGCCAAATCTTCCGGCAAAAATCCATACCATATTGCACGTTCATATTCATCATCCGGCCTTGGCTCGCCTTGTTCTCGTGCAGAAAGCTGCTTTGGTGATTCGTCCGGTTCTGTTGTGGGATTCGTCCCACTGCCACAACCGGAGAGCAAGCCAAGCATTAGTGCTAAACTTAGCAGCAAGCTTAATGTTCGCTTCAATTTCATGGGTATTCCTCGCTTTCGTTTTATTCCAAGCACAAAATATTATAATGTTTCGTGTTAAGCAATGCAAGCCGGCTCCGGGAAATTATCATTTCACACATATCCCCGGAAAGGGCTGGTACTTTCCCCAAGCTTGTAGTAGAATATCCGTGGTGATGAATATGAGAAATACAAGTCTCTGCTATATTGAAAAAGACGGCAAGTACCTGATGCTCCACCGCATCAAGAAGGTAAACGACGAAAACCACGACAAGTGGATAGGCATAGGCGGCAAGTTTGAGTACGGCGAGAGCCCGGAGGACTGTATGCTCCGCGAGGTGCGGGAGGAAACGGGACTTTGCGCTGAGAGCTGGCGTTACCGGGGCATCGTCACCTTTGTGTCCGATGAGTGGGGCACGGAGTATATGCACCTTTTCGACTGCCACGGCTTCACAGGGCAGATAAAGGACTGCGACGAGGGCGTGCTTGAATGGATTGAAAAGGAACGACTTTTGTCTCTTCCCATCTGGGAGGGGGACAAAATATTCCTGCGGCTTCTGGACAGCGACGAGCCATTTTTCTCACTGAAGCTGTGCTATTCGGGAGACAAGCTGATGGGTGCGGCGCTGAACGGGAAAAAACTGGAGATATGAAAAGAGAGCAGCTGTCGGCTGCTCTCTTTTCATATTGCTCTATATCACTCTATGCCCAGCACCTTGTAGTCCTGTGCTTCAACGGCGGCTTTGAGGGTATCGTCACTGACAGCCTCAAAGGTGACAACAGCGGTTCCGGCGGTGTGGCTTACCTCGGCACTGATTACGCCGTCAATGGCCTCAAGGGTCTTTTTGACTCTGGCCTCGCAGTGGCCGCACATCATGCCTTCGATTTTCATGGTCTTGGTCATATTTTTATTCTCCTTTTCAATTTGTTTTTCAGCTTTTATTTTCCTGTCATGACTGGGGTCATGGAGCTTGAAGAAGTTAAGGCGCAGAGCATTGGTCACAACACAGAAGCTTGAAAGGCTCATGGCAGCCGCAGCCAGCATGGGATTGAGGTCTATGCCCCAGTGATGGAGAACGCCCGCTGCCACGGGGATGCCTATTGTGTTGTAGAAGAAGGCCCAGAACAGATTTTCGTGGATATTTTTGAGGCTGGCTCGGGAAAGGCGGATGGCAGCGGCTGCATCGCGGAGACTGCCGTGCATCAAAACTACATCCGCCGCATCCACGGCGATATCTGCGCCCGCGCCGATGGCGATGCCGATATCCGCTCTTGTGAGGGCGGGTGCATCGTTTATGCCGTCACCCACCATGGCAACCTTGCCCTGCTGGGAAAGTTTTCTTATCACGCTCTCCTTGCCGTCGGGCAGAACGCCTGCAATCACCTCGTCCACCCCTGCCTGAGCGCCGATGGCTCTGGCGGTGCGCTCATTGTCGCCGGTGAGCATGACCACGCGGATGCCCATATTCTTAAGCTCATTGACCGCCTGAGGGCTGTCGGGCTTTATGGTGTCCGCCACGGCGATGATGCCGGAAAGCATATTTTCATGGGCGAAGAACAGCGGGGTTTTCCCCTGCTCTGCATATTTTTCCGCCTGTGTGCGGAGCTTTTCATCCAGTGCAAGGCGGCTCTGGATAAACTTCATGCTGCCCGCAAAGGCGGCTTTGCCGTTGAGCTTTGCCTCGATGCCGTTGCCGGGGAGAGCTTCAAAGTTCTCCACCTCATAGGCGACGATCCCCTTTTCCCCTGCATAAGCCATAACAGCTTTTGCCAGAGGATGCTCGCTTTTACTCTCAAGAGAGGCCGCCAGGCGCACAAGTTCGTCTGCACCCACTCCATCCACCGGGTAAACATCCGTGACGGTAGGAGTACCGGCGGTGATGGTGCCGGTTTTGTCGAGGGCGATTATCCGGGTGCGGCCTGTCTCCTCCAGAGCGGCGGCGGTTTTGAACAGAATGCCGTTTTTGGCACCCAGACCGTTGCCCACCATGATGGCCACAGGTGTAGCAAGCCCCAGAGCGCAGGGACAGCTTATAACCAGCACCGAGATGCCCCGGCCTATGGCAAAGCCCAGACTTTCGCCCAGAAGAAGCCACACCGCTGTGGTGATAACGGCAATGGTGATGACTACAGGCACGAAAACGCCGGAGACTTTGTCCGCCACCTTGGCAATGGGGGCTTTGGTAGCCGCCGCGTCACTGACCATGCGGATTATCTGGGCAAGAGTGGTATCCTCCCCTATCCTTGTGGCCTCACAGCGGATAAAGCCCACCTGATTTATGGTAGCGGCTGAGACCATGTCCCCCTCGGCTTTGTCCACGGGTATGCTCTCACCGGTGAGAGCCGACTCGTCCACGGCGCTGCTGCCCTCCAGAATTATGCCGTCCACTGGGATGCTCTCACCGGGGCGGACAACAAAGATGTCGCCCTTTTTCACCTTATCTATAGCCACAGTCTGCTCCATGCCGTCAATGATAACATTGGCAGTTTTGGGAGCAATGCGCATGAGACCCCGGAGCGCATCGGTGGTCTTGCCCTTGGAGCGGGCTTCCAGCATCTTGCCGACGGTGATAAGGCTTAAAATCATGGCGGCAGACTCAAAATAAAAGTCGTGCATATGGGCCATGACAGTTTCCATATCGCCGCGCATCTGGGCGTTGCTCATGTCAAAGAGCACCCATGTGCTGTATACAAAGGCAGCGGCAGAACCCAGGGCCACCAGCGTGTCCATATTGGGAGCACGGTTCATAAGACCTTTGAAGCCGCTTATGAAAAACTTCTGGTTTATGACCATTACAATGCCGGAAAGCAGAAGCTGGCTTATGCCGAAGGCCACGTGATCCTCGCTGAGAAAGGCAGGCAGGGGCCAGCCCCACATGCCGTGGCCCATGGAGATATACATAAGCACGGCGAGAAAGCCCAGCGATGCAATGAGTCGGCGTTTCAAAACAGGGGTTTCCTTATCCGCAAGGGCATCCTCCTCCACGGCGGCGCTTTTTGCCGCCGCGCTCTTTACTGAGGCACCATAACCCGCATTTTCAACGGCGGCAATGATATCACTCTCGCTTGCAGTGCCGGAGACACCCATGGAGTTTGTAAGAAGGCTTACCGAACATTCGCTGACACCCGGCAGCGCATTCACTGCCTTTTCCACCCTTGCAGAACAGGCCGCGCAGCTCATGCCGGTAACATTGAACTGCTGCATGTTTCCCCCTCCTTTTTCTTCGATTAGCTTAGGCTAATTATAATCTTTCTGACCTTTAGGGTCAAGTGATGAAGTCACGAAAAAACAGGCGTGTCGTCAGAGTAAAAGCTGACGACACGCCTTAATGCAAAAGAGAGGTTTATACGCCGAAGTCCTTTATTATCTTTCTGGGGCAGGTCTCGATGCAGTGGCCGCACTTGGTGCACTTGGAAACATCCACCACAGGGAGATTATCCACCATTGTGATGGCGCCCTCGGGGCACTCACGGGCGCACTTGGTGCAGGAGATACAGCCAAAGTCGCAGTTTTGCATGACTTCCTTGCCCTTGGCCTTGCTGGCACAGCCCACAATGACCCGCTGACTTGCAGGGATGAGTTTAACAATGCTCTTGGGGCAGGCCTCCACACAGGCGCCGCAGCCCACGCACTTGTCGCGGTCAACCTTTGCCACACCGTCTACAACGTGCATAGCGCCAAAGGGACAGGCTTTTGCACAGTTGCCCAAGCCGATGCAGGCGAAAGTACACATTTTGTTGGACTTGCCGCCAAAGAGCATGGCAGCACGGCAGTCCTCCGGGCCTTTGTAATTGAAGCGGGGTACGGCATGGCCGATAGTGCCGGAGCAGGGCACAAATGCCACCATTTTCTCCGCCTCGCCCGCCGCGACACCCATTACCTCTGCCACAGCGGCAGCGCACTCGGCGCCGCCTGCTACACAGCGGTTGGTGGGAGCCTCACCGGCAGCTACAGCAGCAGCGTAACCGTCACAGCCGGGATAGCCGCAGCCGCCGCAGTTGGCACCTGCAAGGCAGGCACGGACAGCTTCCTGCTTGGGGTCAACTTCCACATGGAAGATTTTGGAGGCAAAGGCCAGTATGGCGCCGAATACGCCGCCCAGTACGCCAAGTACCAATACAGAGAGAAGAATTGTTTTCATATATTCCAGCCTCCTCTCAGAATATCTTCATGCCGCTGAAGCCCATGAAGGCCAGAGCCAGCAATGCCGCAGACACAAGGCAGATGGGGAAGCCTTCAAAGCACTCGGGGTAATCGGCAAAGTCCACACGCTCACGGACGCTGGCAAAGAGAACTATGGCCAGCATGAAGCCAAGGCCGCCGGTGATGCCGTAGACCACGGATTCGATGAAGTTGTAGTTATTCTGCACGTTAAGAAGCACAACGCCCAGCACTGCGCAGTTGGTGGTGATAAGGGGCAGATAGATTCCGAGGGCCGAGTACAGGGAGGGCACCATCTTTTTCAGAAACATCTCAACAAACTGCACCAGAGAGGCAATGACCAGAATAAAGGCCAGAGTCTCAAGAAAGGCCAGACCCAGCGGCACAAGGATGTACACATCTATCACCCAGCAGATGGCAGAGGCAAGGCCCATAACAAACACAACCGCAAGGCCCATACCGGCAGCTGTATCCACCTTGCTGGAGCAACCCAGGAAGGGGCAGATACCAAGGAACTGGGAGAAGATAAAGTTATTGATAAGTATCGCGCCAAGAGAGATGGAAATGATGTTTGTAAGCATTACTCCTCAACCTCCTTTGCTGCCGTTTCTTTTTCCTCCCGCTTCTTTGCGGAACGCTTGAGGGCGTACTGCATGGCGGCGATAAGAAGACCCAGCGTGATGAAGCCGCCGAAGGGCAGGTTCATGATGCCTGCGCCGTATTCCGAGGGGAAGAGCTGGATACCTGCGCCGGTACCGTCAAGGGTGAAGCGAAGGCCGTTTGTGATATCGATAAGGCCGCCGCCGAAGCGTCCGCTGCCGATAAACTCACGCACAACGCACATGATCACAAGCACCATGGTGTAGCCCAGGCCCTGAAAGATACCGTCAAAGAAGGATGCGCCCACGGTATTTTTCTGGCAGAAGGCCTCGGCACGGCCGATTATGATGCAGTTTACGACGATGAGGGGGATAAACACGCCCAGAGCTTCGCTGAGGGCCGGTATGTATGCCTGTAGCAAAAGGTCAACAATAGTGACAAAGCCCGCGATAACTACAACAAAGATTGCAAGCCTTATCTCCCCGGGGATTATCTTGCGTATGGCAGAGACCACCACATTGCAGCAGGTGAGGATAATGAGCACCGATATGCCCATGCCCACGCCGTTGAAGAGGGTTGTGGTTATGGCCATGGTGGCGCACATGCCTATAAGCTGCACCAGAACGGGGTTATTGGTGATAAGCCCTTCCTTGAACTGTTTTTTGATATTCATGCAGCCACCTCCTTAAAGTATGGCTTCCACAGCCGTGATGGCGGCTGCAACAGCGTCGGCAATAGCCTGAGTGGTTATGGTGGCGCCGGCTATGATCTCTATATTGCCGCCTGCCTTGGTAATGGCAATGTCGCTGCCCTCGCCCACAAACTGGGAGCGGAAGTTCACGCCCACCTCGGCGGCGCTGGCGGCATTTGCGCCAAGGCCGGAGGTCTCAGAGTGCTTGGTGATGGAGATACCTGTACATTTAAGCTCCTTATCAACGCCCACGGCCATGGTTATCTTGCCCTGAGCGCCGGAGAAGCTGGTCATTACCACATAGCCCTTGCCGTTGTCGGCTTCGGCTATATTGTCGATGGTGGGGAAGCCTTCCTTGTCAAAGTCCACATCTGCGTAGTTTTCAGACTCCAGCACGGCAGCATAGGCCTTTGCAGTCTTGATGGCCTGCTGCTCAGCTATCTTGTCGGCAGTTATGTAGTTTACGCCGCCAAGTACGCCTGCAACAATGGCGCAGATGAGAAGCAATACCATGGAGAGTTTTACTATCTTCATTTTGCCGCCTCCTTTGCTGCCTTTTTCGCGGCCTTTTCAGCGGCAATGTCCTCCTTGGAAACACCGAACTGGTGACGGCGGAAGCCCTTGTCGATGGCCCATGCACAAAGGTTCATTATAAGGATGGCGTAGCTTATGCCCTCAGGGAAGCCGCCAAAGTAGCGGATAAGCACAGTCAGCGCGCCTATTCCGCAGCCGTAGAGAAGCTGTCCGTTCAGTGTCACGGGGCTTGTGGCGTAGTCGGTTGCCATGAAGAAGGCGCCAAGCATAAGTCCGCCGGAGAAAAGGTTATAAACCATCCAGTCAAAATTGCCGTAGCCCTCATGCCCGAAGATGACAGTGAGAAGCGCCACTGTACCCAGAGTGGATACGGGGATGCGCCAGGAGATGACCTTGCGCACAAGAAGATACACGCCGCCCACGATAACGGCAAGGGAGCTTATCTCGCCTATGCAGCCTGCCCTGCTGCCGATGAGCAGGTTTCCAAGGCTGTAGTATTCAGGCATTGCAGAGCCGGAATAGAGATATGAAAGGGGTGTTGCCATAGTGACGGCATCAACGCTTCCTGCCAGGGACTTTGGTACGTTCCAGATACCCATGAGCAGAGCGTAGGAGGCCAGAAGAAAGGCGCGACCGGCAAGAGCGGGGTTCAAAAAGTTTTTGCCTATGCCGCCGTAGAGCTGCTTGACCACCACAATGGCAAAGGCTGCGCCGATGACAGGCAGCCACCAGGGGGCGGAGGGGGGCAGGGTCAGCGCCAACAGAAGGCCCGTGACTACAGCGGAGAGATCGCCGATTGTGCAGTCCTTCTTCATAAGCTTCCTGTAAAGCCACTCAAAGAACACGCAGGAGAGAATGGACGAGGCAATGACCACCAGAGGATACCAGCCAAACTGCATCACAGCCACCACTACCGCAGGCAAAAGGCCGATGATAACGTCCAGCATTATCCTTTTGGTGTCGGTCTTTGCTCTGACCTGGGGCTGATACGCCACGTCAAGAACTATTCTTTCTTTATTCTCGCTCATTTTCTCGCCTCCTTCGCCTCAGCCGCGGCCTTTTCCTTCATGGATTTGGCCTGGAACATCAGCTTTGCCGTTTTGAATGCGTGTGTAAGAGGCATTCTTGCAGGACAGTTGAATGAACAGCTGCCGCATTCAAAGCAGTCGGTAATATGGTATTTGGCCATGTTTTCATAGTCGCCCTTGCTGTAATACATGTACATGAAAACAGGCTCCAGATTCATGGGGCATACGGTGATGCACTTGCCGCAGCGGATGCAGGAGGGTTTTTCCACATCTCTGTCCTCTTCCTCGGTAAAGAAAAGAACACCGGCAGTACCCTTTATGGTGGGTGCGTCAAAGCTTGTGGCGCAGATACCCATCATGGGGCCGCCCAGAACTATCTTTCTGGGGGTCTTGACGAAGCCGCCGCACTGCTCTGCCAGATACCCGAAGGGAGTGCCCACACGGGTAAGGCCGTTTACAGGCGCCTTCAGCGCGCTGCCGGCCACAGTGACGATACGCTCGATGACGGGTTTGCCCTCATAGCAGGCCTGGTACACCGCATAGGCTGTGCGGGTGCTGACCACGTTGCAGCCCACGCCCGAGGGCAGCCCGCCGGGCTTGACCTCACGCCCGGTGACGGCCTTGACCTGCATTTTCTCCGCTCCCTGAGGATACTTTACATCCTCCTCCACGATCTCAATACCGTAATTTTCCGGATAGTGGGAGCGGAGTATCCTGATGGCGTCCATCTTGTTTGTCTCAATTCCGTAGTAGGCCTTGTCAAGACCGGAGGCAATACGCACAAGCTCTATACCCTTGAGAAGCTGCTCAGGATAGCGCTTCATGGTCAGATGGTCGCCGTTAAGGTAAGGCTCGCACTCGGCGCCGTTGATGATGAGCTTATCCACCTTGCCGATGCCGCCGCGGATTTTGAAAGCCGTGGGGAACATGGCGCCGCCCATACCCACAACGCCAGCCTCGCGGATACGGTGGAGAATGGCGTCCGGATCTTTCAGCTGTTCCGGAGTGAGGGGCTTCATATCCGTGCAGGGGCTGTCCTGATAGTCATTTTCGATGACAACGGACATTATCATATCCCCCAATGGATGATGCCTCGGCTCCACCGCCACCACCTTGCCGGACACGGAAGCGTGGACAGGCGCTGAAACAGGAGCCGGATTTTCACCCACCACCTGACCCATGGTCACATAGTCCCCCACCTTGACTGTAGGTATGCAGGGGGCACCTATATGCTGCGCCATGGGGATAATGACCTGCGGCGGCGGTGCAATGACCGTCATGGGTACATCCGGCGCTTTCATGTAGCTGGGATGTACGCCGCCTTTGAAAGTATGGGACATATCGCTTCACCTCGTTTAATTTTGCTTTCGACTCTGTGTAACAAATTCTATCACAAGCCTTTGCATTTTGTCTACATGATTTGTTCCGAAAAATACCCAAATTTCAAGATAAGTTCTTAACAATCCTGTTAATCGCTTGTCAAAGTTACCAATTTTGAGTTTTTGCTAATTTTATGACAGTCTCAGATACGATTACATATTTGTGCAAGTTCGCCCATTTTGCGCGGGTTTTTTCTTGAATTTGATAATTTTTTGTGCAAGTTAACAAGAGAAAAACCGGCGGAATTTTCGCAAATTCCGCCGGTTTTTCATCGGTCTTATCCTGACTTTTACTTTACAGGTATCTTGTAAACTATTTTGTGGCTTACTTTGCCATTTTCGCCCTGAGCTGGTCTGTGGGCATCATGGGGAAAGAACACGGCGAAAGAGCCTGCCGCGAGGGAGACAGGCAGCCGCAGTCTTTCATCATCGGAAAAGTATATGTCCCCGTTGGGGCTTTTATCCCAGCCGGAAATATCTTCCCTATTGCCGTACTCTATGATCTCGGCGTCACCGGAGAGCACATACTGAAGGTCTATATACTCATCGTGGCATTCCCAGCGTATCTCTGCCCTATCCTTCAAAGTCACATCTGCCGCTGAAAAGAACACGCCGCCGGAGATGTCTATACGCTCCCCGCAGGGGCAGAGGGAAAGGTCACGGCTGAGGATGTCGTCAATGGCTATGTCAAGCTTGGGGTGCATGCCTTTATAGAGGGCTATGTTTTCAACTTTGTCAAATATCATGGTATTCTTCCTTTCACCAGTGGGCTATGGCTTCATGGGAGAGGGCCTTCAGTTCCTCCCAATGGGCATCGGACACGGGGTCGTAAACGCCGCAGAGATAAAAGCCCGCATTTTTCGCAGTTGCTGCGGCAAAGCAGGAATCCTCATACACTGCTGTCTCCTCAGGCTTTGCGCCAAGCCGCTCCGCCGCTGTAAGATACACAAGGGGGCTGTTCTTACCGGCACCTACCGTATCGCATGAAAGGGTAAACTCAAAATAGTGACGCACGCCCAGCCTCGTAAGGCAGGCATCCATGAGCGGCTCCACCGTGGCGGAGGCTACGCACATTTTCACGCCCCTCGCTTTCAGCTTCTCAAGGTATTCCTCCACTCCCTCACGGATGGGGATATCTTCTATATAATGTATGCCCATCATGGCGTGTATTTCATCGGCTACGGTTTCGGGAGTGGCATCAAGGCCGAACTGCTCCACAAAAAAGCGGGAGGACTCCTTTACGGTCATAGGGGTTATCTTCTCCAGAATGTCCTTGGGGATGTCGCTTATTCCTTTGCTGCTGAGATATTCGGGAGAGAGATTTTTCCAGTATGGCATGGAGTCCACCAGTGTGCCGTCCATGTCAAATATAGCAAAGTTCTTGTCCATTTTTATTTCCTCGGAAACAGACACACGGTGTTACCCGTGTGTCTGTTTATTTGTAATTTACATTTCGATCTCAGCCGGTTCAAAGTCCTCCCTGCTGTGGTGGCAGAGGGGGCAGTCATAATCGGCAGGCAGTTCACCCTCGCAGGGTTCAAAGTGGCCGCAGATCTTGCAGGTATAGCCTTTGGCCTTTTTCTTGGCGGCGGGCTTGACGTGCTCAAAGTCCTCCTTGCCGTGCTTGCACAGGGGGCAGACAAAGTCATCGGGCAGCTCGCTGCCTTCGTGGAAGTAGCCGCAGATCTTGCAGACATAGCCCTCGCCCCGCTCGGGTGCGGGATTTTTCTTGGGCTTGATGTGGGCATGGTAGTAGCCGTAGGTGCAGGAAGGCACGTTGGAGAGAAGCTTTGCCTCAACCACATTGGCAATAAAGACGATCTGGGTGTCCACATCCTTCATGTCGATGACCTCGCAGGAGAGCACCGCATTGGTGTATCTGGGGAAGTAGCGGATGCCGTTTGTCATGCGCTCATCGTAATCGGCATCGGCAAACTTGTCCACATTCCTGCCGCTCTGGAAGCCGAAGTGCTGGAACACACTGTAGGGAGCGTCCTCGGTGAGGATGGAGATATTGAACTTGCCGGACTTCATTATCATGTCACAGGTGTGGTTTTTCTTGATGACGGAAATGGTGACCTTCTTGGGGTCGCAGGCTGCCACCTGACCGGCAGTATTTATGATGCAGCCGTAGTCCTTGCCGTCCACTCTGGTGGTGAGTACCTCCACGCCGTAGGAGAACTTGGTGAAAACGTCGTTGTTCACTTCCAGCTTCTCTTCGGCTTTGGCAGGCTCATTCACGATGGCAGGAGGCACTATGTCAGCGGCAATGGCGTCTGCCAGTGCGTCCAGCTCTTCCATCTGATTGGGGGCAAGAGCGGCGCGCAGACTTATATTCTCACCGATAAACTCGCACTTTTTCAGCTTGCCCAGCTCTTCGCGCATCAGCTTGCCGCTGGCGGGAGCCCAGCTGCCGTTTTCCATGATGGCGATCTTCTTGTTCTGCACATTGTGGGCAACAATGTCATGGATTAGATTTTCCATGGTAACGAAGATGCCCGCATTGTAGGTGGTGGCTGCAAAAACCAGATGGCTGCATCTGAAAGCATCGGAGACCATGTAGCTTGCAGCGGTAACGGAGGTATCGTACATACGCACTCTGACGCCCCGCTCCACAAGCTTTGCAGCCAGAATGTTGGCAGCGTTTTCAGTGTGGCCGTAAACGGAGGCGTAGGCCAGCATGACGCTCTTTTCCTCAGCGGTGTAGCTGCTCCAAAGGAGGTACTTTTCAAGATAGTCACCAAAGTGCTTGCGCCACACGTAACCGTGCAGGGGGCAGACATAGTCAAGCTGCAGACCGGCGGCCTTTTTCAGCGCTGCCTGCACCTGGGGGCCGTATTTGCCCACAATATTGGTGTAGTAGCGGCGGGCCTCGTCGATATCTTCTTTGAAGAAGTCGGTCTCATCGGCAAAGAGTCTGCCGTTGAGTGCGCCGAAGGTGCCGAAGGCGTCGGCGGAGAAGAGGATCTTGTCGGTCATATCATAGGTGAACATGACCTCAGGCCAGTGCACCATGGGGGCCATGACAAAGGTGAGCACATGGCGGCCAACGGTGAGGCTGTCGCCTTCCTTGACCACATGGAGTCTGCCCTCAAAGTTGAACTTGGGGTAGTAATTTTTCAGCATGGTCTCCATCTTGCTGTTGCAGACCACAACAGTTTCCGGATAGCGGATGAGCAGAGACTCGATTGTATAGGCATGGTCAGGCTCCAGATGGGAGACTACCAGATAGTCAAGCTTTCTGCCGCCCAGCTCATGCTCCACATTTTCAAAAAAGGTCTGGTATACGGCCTTGTCCACCGTGTCAAAAAGCACGGTCTTCTCGTCCAGCATCAGGTAGGAGTTATATGAAACACCATCTGGGACGCCGTAGACACCTTCAAAACAGACAAGCCTTCTGTCGTCCGCACCGACCCAAATAAGATCGTTGAGTACTTTTCTTGTGCAGTGCATATTTTATCCTCCGTATAATTGTGTGTATTTTTGTTGTGTAATTATATTATAAGCAAAAAAATTATAATTGCAAGAAGAAGCATTTAATTGTGGCAGAGGCAACAAAAGTATGCTACAATTATAAATATAATAAAGACAAGAAAAGAGGTCCTATTCTCATGCGTCAGACACCGCTTTTCAACGGCATCAGCCAGGACAGTATAAACGCCATGGTCAGCTGCTTCAAGCCGGAAACAAGATTTTTCCGCAGGGGTGAGACTATACTGGTGTTCTCATCGGAGCTTGAGTATCTGTGTGTGCTTTTGTCCGGCTCTGCCCATCTTTACTGCACGGACAGCGAGGGTGAATACACCCTTCTGGAGCAGTATGCGGCTCACGATATTTTCGGCGAGGTTTTTGCCATGCCCTACGGCGAGCTGGGCTACGCCGTGGAGGCGGACTGTGACTGTCAGGTGATGTTCATACGCTTTTCCTGCATCTACGGTCGCTGCCCCAACGCCTGTGAGCACCACACCCAGCTTACCCGGAACCTTTTCGAGCTGTCGGCAAAAAAGGCCCAGTCCCTTTCAATGCGGATAAACATGATTTCAAAGCGTTCGCTGAGGCGGAAGCTGTGTACATATTTTGATTATCTCAAGGAGAAAACCGGGCAGGACAGCTTTGACATAGAAGTATCTCTCTCCCAGCTTGCAAGCTTCCTCTGCGCAGACAGAACAAGCATGATGAGAGAGCTTAAGAATATGAGCAGCGAAGGTATTATAGAACGCCACGGCAGGCATGTTACCCTGCTGCACTGAAATAAAAAAAATAACATCACATAAAAGGAGGACACAAAATGGCAGAGAAGAAATTTGCAGGCATAAATGGCACTGTTATTGACGCACTGGTTGAGTCCGATTTCGAGCAGGCCCCCCAGTTTGACAAGGTTAAAGTAGGTAAGCTGGGCGTATATTTCAAGGACGGCTTCAAGACCCGCTATCTGGAATACGGACTTATTGAAAGAGTTTTTATCCGCGTTCAGGAGGTCAACGGCAAACTCTGCTGCGGCAACACCATTTTGCAGTACTTCCGTCTGGTATTCGTAAGAGACGGCAAGGAATTTGTTGACGTTATCTCCGAAAACGAGAAGGCCATGGATGAAGCGCTGGCCCTTATTGCTGCAAATGCACCCGACCTCAAGATAGGCTTTGAGAGGAAAGAAGGCTGAATAAAATGACTTTTGAGGAGCTTGAGCTTTTGGAGTTTCACGTGTCGGACATTGCCGCCCATGTGAACACCAACTCTCCCCAGGAGCTGGCGCTCTCCGCAAAAAGCTCTGTCAGCGCACGGACCGCCGAGCCTTTTGACGGTACGCTCTACCTTTTCATGAAGGTGCTGGTCACAGGCCAGTCGGAGGAGCTTTTCCGGCTTGAGGTGGACAGCGAGACCGTGATGAAGCTGCCCGGGTACAAGACCGAAGTGACCGAGGAGGATGCGCCACCCTGCATCGCCCTTGCCCGCAGGGAAACTCATAGAGCCATCCGGGAGCTTACGAAAGCCATGGGCATTGCAGAGCTTGATTTGGACAATGTATGATTATTTGTAAAGACAATGCCCCCAGTCATCCATTTTGGCTGGGGGACTTTTCATATAGTCAAGATATAATTATGTTTTTTTATAACTATAGCAGGATATTATATTTGACAGTTGCTTTTTCCCGTTGTATTATCTAAATGTACCGGAAATAAGTCATTTTCGTGAATATTTTGGCAATATTTTGAGACAGAGGTGTGTAAATGTACAAAGTAGTAACAAAACGCTTTTTGAACGAAGCAAAAACCATCTGCCTTTTTGAAATAGAGGCACCCCTTATCGCCCGCCACGCCATGGCAGGCCAGTTTGTTATCTTCCGTCTGGACGAGCTGGGTGAGCGCGTACCCGTGTCGGTAGCAGGCTGGGACCGTGAAAAGGGCACCGTCACTGTTATGGTTCAGGCCGCAGGCCGCACCACCAGGATGCTCCACACCGTAGAGCAGGGCGACTATATCACCGACATTGTCGGCCCTCTGGGCAAGGCCACCGAGATGGAAGGCCTGAAGAAGGTCTGTGTTGTGGGCGGCGGCGTTGGCTGCGCCATTGCATACCCCATCGCCAAGGAAATGCACAAGCTGGGCATTGATGTTACCTTTATTGCAGGCTTCCGCAGCAAGGATATCGTTATTCTGCCTGAAGAGCTGAAGGCCGCTTCCAATAAGCTCATCATCTGTACCGACGACGGCACTTACGGTGAGCAGGGCTTCACCACCAAATACCTCCAGCAGGAGATAGACGCAAACATTGCCGAGGGCAAGCCTCAGTTTGACCGTGTCATCGCCATCGGCCCCGACATCATGATGAAGTTCCTTGCTGACGTTACCCGTCCCTACGGTATCTCCACCATTATCTCCCTTGACCCCATCATGGTTGACGGCACAGGCATGTGCGGCGGCTGCCGCGTCATCGTCGGCGGCGAGACCAAGTTTGCCTGCGTGGACGGCCCGGACTTTGACGCACATCTTGTGGACTTTGACTCTCTTCTCAAGCGCGCCGCCTTCTACAAGGACGAGCAGGACGAGAGCGCAAAGCATATTTGCAGAATGACAGGAGGTAAGCGCAATGGCTAATATGAGTCCCGTTAAAAACCCCATGCCCGAGCAGGATGCCGTTCTTCGTGCATCCAACTTCGACGAAGTGGCTCTGGGTTATACCGCAGAAATGGCCATTGACGAGGCAAAGCGCTGCCTTAACTGTAAGAACCCCCTCTGCCGTCAGGGCTGCCCCGTGGCTGTACGTATTCCCGAATTTATCGCCAAGGTGGCCGAGGGTGACTTTGACGCAGCCTACGAGATAATCACCTCCACCAACTCCCTGCCCGCTGTCTGCGGCCGTGTCTGCCCTCAGGAAAAGCAGTGCGAATCTAAGTGCGTGCGCGGCATCAAGGGCGAGAGCGTTGCCATAGGCCGTCTTGAGCGTTTTGTTGCCGACTATCACATGGCCAAGGAAGAAAAGGACGAAATCATCGTTCCCGAAAACAACGGTCATAGGATAGCCGTGGTCGGTTCCGGCCCTGCGGGTCTTACCTGTGCAGGCGACCTTAGAAAGATGGGCTATGACGTTACCGTGTTTGAAGCTTTCCACAAGGCAGGCGGCGTTCTGGTTTACGGTATTCCTCAGTTCCGTCTCCCCAAGGAGATAGTTGCAGCTGAGATAGAGCTGCTTGAAAAGATGGGCGTGAAGATAGTCACCAACGCCATCGTAGGCAAGTCCATGACCGTGGACGAGCTTTTTGAGGACGGCTTTGAGGCTGTATTTATCGGCAGCGGCGCAGGTCTGCCCCAGTTCCTTAAAATCCCCGGCGAGAACCTTCTGGGCGTATACTCCGCCAACGAGCTTCTGACCCGTGTAAACCTGATGAAGGCATACAAGGCCGAGTACGACACCCCCATCAAGAACTTCAACAAGGTTGCGGTTGTGGGTGCAGGCAACGTGGCAATGGACGCAGCAAGAGTTGCAAAGAGACTTGGCGCCGAGAACGTGTACATCTGCTACCGCCGCGGCCGTGACGAGCTGCCCGCCCGTAAGGAAGAGGTCGAGCACGCCGAGGCAGAGGGCATTGAGTTCAAGCTTCTCAATAACCCCTGTGCCATTCTGGGCGACGAGGGCGGCCATGTGACCGGCATTGAGCTTATCCGTCAGGAGCTGGGCGAGCCGGACGAAAAGGGCAGAAGAAGCCCTGTAGCCGTGGAAGGCTCCAACTGGGTGCTGGATGTGGACGCTGTGATAATAGCTATCGGCACAAGCCCCAACCCCCTTATCCGCAACACCACCGGCGGTCTGAGCTTCACCCGCAAGGGCGGCATTGAGGCCGACGAGGGCGGCGTGACCAGCCGTGAGGGCGTATTTGCAGGCGGCGACGCCGTTACCGGCGCTGCCACCGTTATCCTCGCCATGGGCGCAGGCAAGGCCGGTGCCAAATCGATCGACGAGTACATCAAGGGTAAAAAGTAAATAACGGCAGCACAAGTTTATATTTCAAAAGCCAGACAGTATACACTGTCTGGCTTTCAGACCGAAGACAAAGCCGGCTTACTCTCGCTCGTAAGCCGGCTTTGTCTTCGGTCTCAGGGAGGCATCAGGCGATGCCTCCCTTAATCATTTCCGGCTTTATACAGCTCCGGGTGTTCACTTTTGTAAAAATATGTATTGCCCAGAAGATCGTCGCAGAACACGGCGTAAATCCCCTTGGACGGATAGTGCGTCTCCAGCACCACCTCCGGCTCAAGCATACGCTCCCCCTGTAAAAGCCGCGCCGCTGCCCTCACACAGTTGCGGGACGGACTTACGCAAAGGGAAAATGCGGCTTCGTCCACCTCATCCTCTATCCCCTTCTGGAATATCACCTTTTCCATGGTGTCCGGGTATTCCGGGGATGCCATCCGGTTGAGTATTACCTCTCCGGCACACATTCTCAGCTCATCGCTGTACCTGTAATGCCCATACTTGAAATGAATGAGCCGGGAGAGCAGATACAGTTGGTCGAAGGATAGGGCCTGTTCTTCCCCCTTCTTTTTTGCAAGGCTTGTCTCCCACAGCTGCTGAGCCTGTCTTCCGGTCTCCACATCCCCCTGCTGCGCCGCCTGCATCATCATCCCCAGATAATCCGGTTCAGGCTCCTCCGGACGCCGGGCGCAGGTGGAAAGGAAAAAGACAAGCAGGGCCGCTGCCGCCAATGAAATAAACTTTTTCACTGTTTCACCCCCTATGATGAGAGTATAGTATCCTGTGGGAGTGAAACTTGTCGTAACGCGGTGGGAAATAAAACAAAAATGCAGAGCATACAAGCTCTGCATTTATTCGTCTTCCACCGGCATACGGGAAATGACAATATAGTCATCGCCCCGTTTTTCAAGCGTCAGCCTGACCACTATTTTATCCGGGTAATCCCCGTATTCCTCGCTGTAGAGATACAGCCTGTCCCCCTGCTTCTCACCGCGGACACATTCAAGAGGAAAGAGTCCGAAATCGCTGGTGTAGTTGTAGAAAGCGTCGTACTCCTTAAGGTAATAAACCCCCGGAGCATTTTCAATGTCCAGCTCTTCAAGGCTTATATTGCCGTATTTTTCCAGTGCTGCACGGACGGTATCGGCTCTGTAGCGGTGCAGCGGTACCGGCATATCCGAAAGCTTTTTGCAGTCGGAGAAGGGCCAGTCCTTATAATTTCTCAAAGCCTCAAGCTCTGCCTCACTGCCCTGCTCACTGCCCGGGAAATAGCGCAGGAAGGCCTGAAGGTCCATCTTATCCACACTCTCATAATATGAGGTGAGAAAACAGTTGGCAGGATTTATCCGCATCTCACCGTCTACGGTCAGCGCCACATAAAAAGCCTCTTCCACTTCGGCTATTTCCTCTGCTTCCATAGGAACTGACGGCAGAGACTCCGCAGTTTCTTCCACAGAGGCAATTTCCTCCCTCTCCAAAGGAGCTGCAGGCAGACTCTCCGCGGCATCCTCCACATTGCAGGCGCAAAGCCCCAGCAACACCAGCGCCGATACAAACAAAAGTATATATTTTTTCATAATACACCTCCGCTACAACAAGTATACCTCTTTTCAGTTCCACAAGCAAAGCTTTTTCTGAATATTTTTATATGTACGCGTAACTTTTTTGTCGATTTTGCGTCTATATCCCTGAAAGCAGCGCTTGTGCCGGGAACCGCGTTTGAAATTATGTAAAACTACTGTTTGCGGCTCAGGTTTTTCCCGCTTTGTCTTAAAGTCTGTAAATTTAAGGATTTTTGAAGAATTTTATTTTTTTCGGTTGTATTTGCAATAACTATGATATATAATGTTATGTAACCCCATTCAGGAGGACGAGGAAAATGAAAAAGTATACGAAAAGACTGATATGTTTAACTGCCGCCATAGTCATGCTCCTGGCTATGGGCAGCAGTGCATTTGCAAGCAACAGCGGCCCGCTGCAGTTTGTTACTCCGCTGCCCCCGGCCGTTACTCTCTACCCCGGTCAGACCCACACGCTCTCTGTAGTGGTTTCCGGTGCGGATAATATTTCTTACACATGGTACGCCAACGGCACAACTATTGCAGGTGCTGCCAACAGTCCCTCCCTCACCGCCACTTTCAGCCAGGATGCCAAGATATACGTTGTGGCCTCCGCAAATGGCTACGCTATTTCCTCCAATGTGTGTGAGCTTTCTGTTGGTGCAGGCAGCGGCACAGGCGGCAACAATCCCGGTTACGGCGAAGTGCTGCCCTCCCCCAATGTGCCTAGCCAGACCATGGACCCCAATTTCACCGGCACTCCCTCTACCCCCACCATCACTCAGCAGCCCCAGGGTGCAAAGCTGATGCCCGGTCAGGGTACCACCCTCTATGTGGGCGCCACCTGCCCCAATCTGGGCTATGGCATACAGCTGCAGTACCAGTGGTACATAAGCAACACAAATAACGCCGCCACCGCTGCACCCATAGCCGGTGCAACCTCCGCCTCCTACACCACTCCCTCCACCAATGTGGACAAATATTATCTCTGCGCTGTATGGTCCACCAACAGTCTGACCAACAGCTCCGTGGTGTACTCCAATCTGGTAGGTGTAACATACGGCGGCAATGAGTTCAAGATTACAAAGCAGCCCACCGGTGAAACCGTCAATGTGGGCGGCTCCGCCCTCTTCATTGCCCGTGCCGACAATGCAGTCAAGCACGAGTGGCGCATTGTCAGCAAGGATACCTCCAAAACCGTACCTGCAAGTCAGGCCGGCTTCTACTTTGCCGGACTCAATGTCAGCGGCGAGGGTACTGATACACTGGCACTGTCCAATATCCCCGGTTCCATGAACGAGTGGTCTGTGGAGTGCAAGTTCACCGCAGCTGACGGCAAGACTCTCTACTCAAACGGCGCAATAATCAAAGTGCAGGGCGCAGTACCCACTCCCACTGCAACCCCCACCATTCTGGCAACTCCCACTCCCACCGCATCTCCCGCACCTACTGCCACGGTTCTCGCCGGCGCAGTTCCCAACCCCAGCATCCAGAGCCAGCCCTCCGGCGCGGTGCTTTCCGAGGGCCAGAATGTGACCCTCTCTGTCAGCGCCGCCGGTGAGGATCCTGCCAAGGGCGTCACTCTCAAGTACCAGTGGTACCGCAACACCCAGAACAGCAACGCCAACGGCACTCCCATTTCCGGCGCCACCGGCCCCACCTATGTGCCTGACACCATTTCCGGCAGCCGTTACTATTACGTTGGCATAACTGCCACCGACGGCACCACCAATTCCAAGACCATCTATTCCAGCCCCGCTACCGTCACCTACACAGCACCTATCAGTACCCCCACTCCCGCTCCCTCTGCCGCGCCCAGTGCGGATGCCAACGACAAGAAGTATGACAGGAACCCCGGTCTGGGTTCAATGCTGATCGGCCCCATCATCGCTATAGTAGTGGCAGTGATTGCCATAGGCGTGGGTATGTTCTTCCTGCTTCGCAGCATCGGCAAGGATAAGGACGAGCCCGACAGATACTACTACGATGAGGATGATGACGACAAATTCATGACTGAGCTCAAAGGCAAGAGCAGAAGCCGTGATCGGGATTACTACCGGGACGATGAATTTGACAGAAGAAGATAATAAATGAAATTTGCGGACATCTGACGGTTTTTGCCGTCAGATGTTTGCTTAAAATGTGAAAATATGAGTGTTTCTATTCTCAAACTGATCGCTGTTTTGTCCATGGTCACAGACCATGTATCCTATGTGCTCACGCTGGCCGTGGGGATGAACACCTCATTTCTTTTCAGTATGCGCGCCGTGGGCCGCATTGCCTTCCCCATATATGCTTTCCTGCTGGTGAATGGCTTTGACCGGACAAAGAATAAAAAGGCTTATCTGGAAAGACTTTTCCTCTTTGCCCTCATTTCCCAGATTCCCTTTTCACTGGCATTCACCCCTGCAAATTACAGCGCCGCCGGACTTGAGGGCATACGTATCTATTTAAATTCCGAATGGTTCGCGGAAACGGCGGGGCTTGCCTTTGCACTTGTGGTATTTTTCTTCACGCTGTACAAAAGGACTGCACAAAAGGGCTTCTGGTATATTCTTTTGTCCCTTTTCGCCGCGCCCGTGTGTGTGGTGCTGGGGGGAATATATGTTCTTGGGGAGCAGCTCAATGTTTTTTATACGCTGGCTGTTTCCTTTGCGGCAATATGGGCTGCGGATATGCTTATCCGGGAGAGAAACAGCAGCTCCCGCACTGAGCTTTGGCTCACCGCCGCTGCATGCATTGCGCTCGTATTATGTGTGCTGCCCCGGTCCGACTATGGCTTTAAGGGGCTTTTGCTGATAGGTGCGCTGTATCTGGCAAAGGATAAAAGAATTTTCCAGCTTATTGTGACAGCCGCATGGGCCATGTGGATGTACGGATACTCTCATGCGTTGCTTATTGGAGCGCTTGCCGCCTGCATTCCTTTGGCACTGTACAACGGAAAGCTTGGAAAAAAGATGAAAACCCTTTTTTATCTTATATATCCTTTGCATCTGACTGCTCTTTTCTTCATAGGCCTTGCTTTAGGCTGAAATTCTCTCAGGCCGCGCCACAACTCGCTTCAGCGCATTTTGTCCTCAAACAAATCCCGCCGACAAAATGACGAAAATGCGTGTTTTCGTCATTTTGTCGGTATTTTATGCTGTTTTTTGTAATTGACTTTGCTTTTTTACTGGTGTATATTTATAATAGCAGGAAGTTTCCGCATAGAAGCAATCAGTTACTTGGAGGTGTGATAATTGGATCAATTTACCCTCAAACAGTACATGCGCGATAACCCCGATGCAAAGCTGAGGGACTTGGTTGCTCAGCTGCTCTATGACGAGATAATCAACCTTAAGCTCATGCCCGGCACAAAGCTCAATGTAAATCAGATATCCTCCTCTCTGGGCATATCCAGAACCCCCGTTGCGGAGGCTATAGGATATCTGACTGAGGTGGGCTTTGTGGTGCAGCACGATGGGCAGAGCGGCAGCTTTGTCCTTGATCTGGATCTCAGGGACATGATAAACCTTTACCGTGTACGCAATGCCATTGAAAGCGAAGCCGCAGCTCTCTGCGCCCACAGCGCCGATGAGGCCACGGTGCGAAAGCTCTACACCCTTGCCGAGGCTTTCAAGGACAGCGTCACCTCCAAGGATATTCAGGGCATGAAGGATACGGATATGCCCTTTCACCGGCTCATCATCGACTCCTGCGGCAATCCCTATCTTATCCAGAGCTATGAGCAGATACTGCCCAAGCTCACCATGTATCAGTCCTCAATGCTGCGCTTCCTCGGAGACATCGGCAGCGAGAACAACCCCTGGATGCCAAGCGTGCTGTATAACCACGTATCCATCGTGTCCGCCATCAGGATGAGGATGCCGGAGCTGGCAAGGCAATCCATGATAGACCATATTGACTCCAGTCTTAACTTCACCGCCCTTTCCGGAAACGGGGGCGACCCTTTCCGCGCCATTGCGGAAAACCGCTGATATGCACACAAGCTGAACGGCACCCGACCTATTTTAAGTCGGGTGCCGTTATTGTTTATTTGTCGTAGCCGCGGAGGAACTGGCGGGTGCGCTCCTCATGGGGATCGCCCAGAACCTGTGCAGGCGGGCCCTGCTCGATTATATAGCCGCCGTCCATGAAAATCACATTGTCTGACACGGCTGAGGCAAAGCTCATTTCATGCGTGACCACTACCATGGTCATGTCCTCATTGGCAAGCTGCTTTATAACATTGAGCACCTCACCGGTGAGCTCGGGGTCAAGGGCAGAGGTAGGCTCGTCAAAGAACAAAACTTCGGGAGTCAGCGCAAGGGCGCGGGCAATGGCCACGCGCTGCTGCTGGCCGCCGGAGAGCTGGTGAGGATAATTGCCCAGCTTGTCGCCAAGTCCCACACGACGGAGAAGCTCCACGCTCTTACTTTCTATCTGCTCATATATCTCCTTCTTGTTTGCCTTGAAATCAGGGCGCTCCTTGGCCTGAAGCTTTGGGGCGAGGGAGATATTTTCCAGTGCGGTGTACTGGGGGAAGAGATTGAAATTCTGGAACACAAGGCCGAAGTGCAGCCTGTTGCGGCGGATCTGCTCGTCATTGAGATGTGAGCTCTCTGCGTCAAATATTGTTTTGCCTGCCACGTCTATGATTCCCTTGTCGGGGATTTCAAGAAAGTTCATGCAGCGCAAAAGAGTGGTTTTGCCGCTGCCGGAAGGGCCGATGACCGAGAGGGTCTGCCCCTGCTCCAGAGAAAAGCTTATACCCTTGAGCACTTCAACAGAGCCGAAGCTCTTTCGCATATTTTTTACTTCCAATAATGCCATGGTATTCCCTCCTCAGACCCTGAAATAATCCAGCTTCTTTTCCAGCTTTCCAAGAAGCACGGTCAGAAGGCCGCTGAACAGCAGATAGTAGACGCCTGTGAAGAACAAGGGCCAGATTATGCCGCTGCTCTTGATGAAGGACTGACCTTCCCACATGATCTCGTAAACGGCGATAACGCGCACAAGGGAGGTATCCTTGACGAGAGTGATGATCTCGTTGCCCATGGGAGGAACTATGCGCTTTATGACCTGCATGAGCGTCACGCGGAAGAATATCTGGGTGTTGGTCATACCCAGCACCTGACCTGCCTCACGCTGACCCTTGGGTACGCCCTCAATACCACCGCGGAAAATTTCCGAGAAGTAGCAGGCGTAGTTGAGGATGAAGGCCACCATTGCGGCAATAAAACGCCCGGAGGAGCCTGTGCCCCACCAGTTGTTGCCAAGCATGATGCCGGGGCCGTAGTAGATTATAAGCAGCTGCAGCATAAGGGGAGTGCCGCGGACTATCCAGACTATTATCTTTGTAAGGCCGCTGAGGGGCTTGAAGCGGTTCATGGATGCAAGAGAGATAAGCAGGCCAAGAGGAATTGCCCCAAGGAGCGTCAGCCCGAATATCTCAAGCGATTTCATAAAGCCCAGTGACAGGGCTTTTACAACAGTCAGAAACATTGCTCAACCTCGAATATGTATTTTCTTTCTTCTCAAACAGTATCCAAGGCAGAGAGGCTTATGACCTCTCTGCCCGAATTTTCACTTATTGGGAGCTGTGGAGCGGAGATTACTCCTGCTCTACCAGAGACTCCTGAACGCCGTAGAGCTTTGCAACCTCAAGCATGGAGCCATCTTCGTAGGCTGCCTTGAAGAATGCGTTCAGTTCGTCGGCCAGATCACTGTCGGTACGGAAGCCAACGCCGTACTCCTCGCTGGTCAGCTCAACGGTGTATGCCAGTTCTTCGTAGTCAGTGCCTTCACCGATCATTGCGCCGGCCATCAGCAGGTCGATAACGCAGGCATCGGAGGTGCCGGCCTGAACTTCCATGAGAGCGTCAGCCTGAGTCTGAACTGCGGTGGGCTCAAGACCCAGATCAATAACTGCTGCCTCACCGGCGGAGCCGGCTTCAACTGCGAAGTTCAGTTCGGAAAGGCTTTCAACGGTCTGATAGTCATCAGCGACCTCAGCCTTCACAACGACGACCTGTGCATTGTTGCAGTAGGGGTTGGAGCAGTTCATTGCATTGAGAACTTCGGGGGTGAGGGTCATGCCGTTCCATACGCAGTCGATGCTCTTGTTCTTCAGCTCAAGGATCTTGTTGTCCCAGTCGATCTCGATGAACTCAACATCAACATCCAGATACTCGCCGAATGCGTTTGCCATGTCAGCGTCAAAGCCGATCCAGTTGCCGTCTTCATCCTTGTAATCCATGGGAGCGAAATCAGTGATACCGACTATGAGAACGCCCTTGTCCTTGACATAGGCCAGATCGCTGTCAGCTGCGAATGCGCTTGCACCAAGTGCGAAGACGAGAGTCAGTGCTACGATGAGAGAAAGAATCTTTTTCATTTTTGTGTCCTCCAAAAGGTTGTTTTTTATTACGGTGCTATAATACCACATTAGCGAAATAAAGCAATACCCTTTTTGCATTTTTGCTGTGCAAATTTTGCACAGCAAATGTGAGTATATCACTTTAATTCCTACTATTCTTATGGTAGATTAAGCACATAGGAAATAGTCTGTGTGAATTCTTCACTATTCACCATTCATTATTATTTATTACAGGGGGTGCGTGTTTGAACGTTACAAGCAAAGGCCGCTATGCCCTGCGGGTGATGCTGGAGCTGGCATCCCGTCAGGACGGGGAAATTGTGTCCCTCAAGACCATTGCAGATAAGCATGACATTTCCATGAAATACCTTGAGACTATTGTGGGCAGCCTTAAAAGGGCCAGCCTGCTGGAAAGCACCCGCGGCAAGGATGGGGGCTACAAGCTCAGCCGCCCCGCCGCCGATTACTCAGTAGGCGAGATACTCCGCTGCCTTGAGGACAATCTGGCCCCGGTTTCGTGCATCAAAAGCGGCAGCATCAACTGCGAAAAGGCGGGTGAGTGCATCACGGTTCCCATGTGGAAAGAGCTGGATGATATTACCAACGCCTATCTTGACACTGTAAGTTTAAAAGACCTTCTCACGGGAGATAAATGGAGAAAGAATTAAGAAAGGATATAATGACCATGTTCGTTTATGCTGATAATGCAGCCACCACCAGTGTAAGCAATACCGCACTGGAGGCTATGCTGCCTTTCCTCACGGAAAATTACGGTAATCCCTCCAGCCTCTATTCCTTTGCACAGAAATCCACCGAGGCTCTGGCAGAGGCAAGGGCTGTTGTTGCAAAGTGCATCAACGCTGAGCCCAAAGAGATCTACTTCACCTCCGGCGGCAGCGAGGCCGATAATCAGGCTATCATCTCCGCAGCAAAGCTGGGGGCAAGGCGCGGAAAGAAGCACCTTATATCCACAAAGTTTGAGCATCACGCCGTGCTGCACACTCTCAAGGCCCTTGAGAAGGACGGCTATGAAGTGACTTTGCTTGATGTCCATGAGGACGGAGTTGTCCGCCTTGAGGACGTGAAGGCTGCCGTCCGGGAGGACACCTGCCTTGTAAGCGTAATGTTTGCAAACAATGAGATCGGCACAGTCCAGCCCATAAAGGAAATCGGCGCATTCTGCCGTGAAAAAGGCATCCCCTTCCACACCGACGCAGTTCAGGCCGGCGGACATATGCCCATTGACGTTGTGGATATGAATATTGATATGCTGGCACTCTCCGGTCACAAGTTCCACGCACCCAAGGGTGTGGGCATACTCTATGCAAAAAAGACCATGCCTCTTTTCACCCTCATCGAGGGCGGCGCTCAGGAGCGCGGCAAGCGCGCTGGCACCGAGAATGTGGCAGGCATCGTGGCCTTCGCCGCAGCGCTGAAGGAAAGCTGCGACAATATGGAGGCAAACAACGCAAAGATAATCCCCATGCGCGACAAGCTCATCGCAGAGCTTTCAAAGATCCCCCACAGCAGAGTCAACGGCAGCCTTGAGCACCATGTCCCCGGCACTGTCAATATGTGCTTTGAGGGCATCGAGGGCGAAAGCCTTCTTTTGTGGCTGGATGCCAAGGGCATCTGCGCCAGCTCCGGCTCCGCCTGCACCTCCGGTTCTCTGGATCCCAGCCATGTGCTTTTGAGTCTGGGTCTGCCCCACGAGGTTGCCCACGGCTCTTTGAGACTTTCCATCGGCGAGTACAACACCATGGAGGAGATAGACCACATCATCGCCACTGTGCCTGAAGTGGTGGCATATCTGCGCAATATGTCCCCCGTGTGGGATGCACTTGAAAAGGGCGAACGCCCCCATCTTATCTGATAAATTGTTTCTTTAATATAAAGAGGAGGAAAAATTATGGCACTTTACAGCGACAAGGTCATGGACCATTTTCAGAACCCCCGCAATGTGGGCAAGATAGACGATGCAGACGGTGTGGGCGAAGTAGGCAACGCCAAGTGCGGCGACATCATGCGTATGTACATCAAGGTGGAAGACGGCATTATTGCTGACTGCAAGTTCAACACCTTCGGCTGCGGCAGCGCCATCGCCACAAGCTCCATGGCCACCGAGCTCATCAAGGGCAAAAGCGTTGAGGAAGCTCTCCAGCTTTCAAACAAAGCCGTTGTGGAGGCTCTGGACGGTCTGCCCCCCGCAAAGATACACTGCTCAGTTCTGGCAGAGCAGGCTGTACGCGCCGCCGTCAAGGACTACTACGACAAAAACGGCATCGAGTACAACGCGGAAGAGTTTGTCATCTGCGACTGCGACCACTGCCACTGATAATAAAACACCAAAAGGGACAGCCAGCTGGCTGTCCCTTTTGATTTATGCGTTCTTTTTCAGTTCCTCTTCCTCAAGCATTCTGTAGGCTACCTTGCCCACAAGGGTCTTGGGCAGTTCTTCCCTGAACTCTATATCGCAGGGCATGGCATATTTTGCGATGTTACGGCGGCAATGCTCCATAAGCGTCTTTTTCATTTCTTCATCTGCCGCCACGCCCGGCATAAGCTTCACAAAGGCCTTGACCTTCTGCATCCTGTAGGAATCCGGCACTCCGATAACACAGCTCATGAGCACGCTTTCATGGGCGTCGAGGATGTTTTCTATCTGTGCCGGATAGATATTGTAGCCGGAGGACACTATCATGCGCTTGGCGCGCCCCCTGAAGTAGACAAAGCCCTGTTCATCCATGGTGCCAAGGTCGCCGGTATAGACCCACGTCAGCCCGTCATCATGGGTTCTCAGGGTCTTTTCCGTCTCTTCCGGATGCCCCATGTACTCCTTCATCACAGTAGGCCCTGCAAGAAGTATCTCTCCTTCCTGTCCGTAGGGCAGCTCCTCATCCGTGCCGGGCTTTACTATCTTTATGTATATATCCGGAAAGGGCAGGCCTATACTGCCCTCCCTGTACATATGGGCAGGGGTCAGGCAGCAGGCAGTGACAGTCTCAGTAGTGCCGTAGCCCTCGCGCACCTGCACCGTGGCATGATGGTCATAAAGGAATTTGTCAAACTTCTTTTTAAGCTCAGCGGACAGAGAGTCCCCTCCGGAGAACACGCCCTTCAGGCAGCTCAGATCCGCCCCGTCCATTCCCGGCAGGCGCAGCAGCGCTTCGTACAGGGTGGGCACTCCGGCAATGAAATTGCAGCGGTATTTTACTATCTGCTTTGCGTAGCTTTCGGGAGTAAAGCGGGGCACAAGCACGCATCTGCCCCCCTGAGAGAGCATTGTATGTATGCACACTCCAAGGCCGAAGCCGTGGAAAATGGGCATTGCAGCCAGCATTCTGTCGCCGGGTCTGAACATGGGGTTTGCGGCTATCACCTGCTGACCCAGGGCATTGAAGTTTTTGTTTGTGAGCACTATGCCCTTGGTGGTGCCTGTAGTACCGCCGGAATACAGGATAACCGCCGGGTCATCGGAGGCTCTTTGCACCTTGTAGTTATAAAAGCAGTGCTTGCTCAGTCTGAGGAAGTCTTTCCATAAGATGACCGGCGCGCCCTCCGGTATGCGCTCTATCCTGCGCCCCTCGGTGAGCATATAGCCTGCTTTGATGGGCTTTGAAAGCTCGTCCTTTATGCTGGCAATAATGATGTTGACCACTTTGGTGTTCTGGCGGATGCGCTCAAATTTGTGGTAGAACTGGTCAAGGGTAATGGCGGTAAGGCTTTCAGACTCGTTGAGGTAGAACTCTATCTCCTTCTCCGCTGAAAGGGGGTGTATCATATTGGCGACAGCCCCCACAAGGTTCACCGCATAAAACATATAAAGAGCCTGCGGGCAGTTGGGCAGGGCAATTGTGACCTTATCTCCCTCCCTTATCCCTATGGTTTTCAGGGCTTTGGCGCAGGTCTCCACACCCTGTACGAATTTTCGGTAGGAAGTGGACTTTCCCATAAAGTCAAAGGCAATGCTGTCCGGACAGGCGGCGGCTATTTTCTCTACCGCCTCAAACATTGAGCCTTCAAAATAGTCTATATGCATGGGTACATCGCCCATGCTGCCGCGCCACGGTGTTTTGGCCTGTATCTCTTTCATTTTCAGTACCCGACCTTTTCATCCAGTCTCTTCTCAAGAAGCTCCGGCTCTTCAAGGAGTTTTTTGAGAAGAGCTATTGTTTTTGAATAGTAATATCCGTCGGCTAGGCGCTCATCTATGGTAAGCCCCAGCTCCACGCTCTCGCGCATTTCAAAGCTGCCGTCCTCATTGTAAAAGGGGCGTTTTTTTATCTCACCCACAACACAGAATACCGAGCAGGTGCCCCAGTTTGTGAGATGGTGATAGCCTGCGTGCAGACCGATAGAGCCAAGATTTGCCAGCACAGCCGAGGAATAGAAGGGGTCTGTGGCGATGACGGACTTGGGCATCCAGCCGTGCCTGTCCAGAAAACGCGCAGCCGCACCTACAAGCTTCAAAACAAAGCCGGGCAGTTTTTGCAGCACGTCCATCGCCGCAGTTGAGGGGTCTTTCTCTTCGCTGCGGCAAAAGCTTATCTGCCTGAATATCTCATCGTGGATGCTGTCTATATTGTCGCTGCCCTTGGAGTGTATGGCCGCCAGCGCCTCTCCGCCCTTGTCGGAAAAGACCTTTTTCACCGTGAAGGCGGCGCTGACCTCATTTCTCTGGTACATTCGCTGATTTGCGATAAATCGGTTCATTTTTGGGCGCAGGGTAAGGGTCTTCAAAACCGCCGTTACCAGCACATGGAAAAGATTATATTCATATTCGCCGCAGTTTTCGTTTTTTTGCGCCAGATATCGGTTTATGCTGGTCAGGTCTATACGTTCAAAAATATAGGCCTCATTGTCGCAGCGATTGGGGTACATAAGGGGCATGATAACGTGCATTGAGTCATTGCTTCTGATAAGCGTACCGTCTTTGCGGTCGCCAAGCTTTCTTGCCATATCTCCACTCCTTTTTTATTTGTATGTCAAGTGTACGCTTTTATCCTAAACTCAGAATAAACGATGTTTATTCTGAGTTTAGGCAGCGCGGCTATGATACAAGCACAGCATCCAATACATGGAAAGCGGTGATGAGTGTGTCATTCAGCAGCGGATGTTTTAAAATGGTAAAGGCTCTGGTGAGGCTTTTTTATCCCCGAATGGAGATAAAAGGGCGGGAAAATCTGCCCGGAGAGCCGTGCATTATCGTGGGCAATCACAGCCAGATGCATGGGCCTATCGCCTGCGAGCTTTTTATGGGCGAGGATGTCTTCACATGGTGCACCGGCGAGATGATGCAGCTGAGTGAGGTTCCCGCCTATGCGTACCGGGATTTCTGGTCTGAAAAGCCGGGATATATCCGCTGGTTTTATAAAATTCTCTCTTACCTTATCGCGCCGCTCTCCGTCTGCGTTTTCAATAATGCCCGCACTATCCCGGTATACCGGGATGCAAGGCTGCGAACTACCTTCCGTGAGACCATGGACAGGCTGGACGAGGGCTCAAGCGTGGTAATATTCCCCGAGCATGACGTACCCTGTGACAATATCCTCTATGATTTTCAGGACCGGTTTATAGACCTTGCAAAGCTCTATTACAAAAAAAGCGGAAAGGAGCTTTGCTTTGTACCCATGTACATTGCACCCGGTCTCAAATCCATATATCTGGGCCGTCCTGTGCAATTTTCCGCCGCGTCCGACATGAAGGCGGAGCGGCAAAGAATATGCAGCTATCTTATGGACGGGATAAGGAACATGGCCCGCGCCCTTCCGGAGCACACTGTTGTCCCATATAAAAACGTAGCGAAAAAACTCTATCCCAAAAACACCGAGGTCCCCGAAAATGAAAAAGCCTGTTGTTGACTACCGTGAATTCCGGCTTTCCCGGATAAATGAGCCGCGCTTTTCCCATCTGAAGCTGCTTTTGGGCTGGGTCGGCTATTTTGCAATGTATTTTCTTACAGAGTGGCTTATCCCGGCGGAGCGCTGCCACGTGATGCACTGTTGGCTGGATGATCTCATACCCTTCAATGAGCTTTTCCTCATCCCCTACGTGCTGTGGTATTTTCTTGTGGCAGGCTCGCTTTTGTACTTTGCGCTCTACGATGTGGACAGCTTCAAAAAGCTGATGAAATACATAATCATCACCCAGATTGCAGCCATGGCCATATACATCCTGTTTCCCAGCCGTCAGGATCTGCGGCCGGAAATCTTTCCGCGGGACAATTTTCTCTCCGGCGGCGTTGCTCTGCTCTACAGTATTGACACCAGCACCAACGTATGCCCCTCCCTGCACGTGGCCTACTCGCTGGGGATAGCCTCCACATGGCTGAAAAGCTCCGCGCCGAAAACGGGCAGCAAAATATCTGTGACGCTTTTCTGCCTTCTTGTATGTGTGTCCACTGTGTTTATAAAGCAGCATTCTGTGCTGGATGCTCTGGCTGCGCTGCCGGTGTGCCTTCTGGCAGAGCTTATGAGCTTCGGCTTTCCCGGAAAACGAAGCAAAAGCTATGGAAATTTGTGAATTTCCATAGCTTTTCAGCGTGAACAAAAAAGGCTTTTAAGTCTTTGTGGATTTGACTGGCATTAGATTTAGGCTTATAATTATCAAAAATGTTCAGACGGTGATAGATTTGCAGAACACAAAGAAAATTGCCTCCGGGGCTATGCTGGCGGCGGCCTGCACAGTGATAATGCTGCTGGGCGCGGTGCTGGAGCTGGGAATGTACGCCGCTCCCCTTCTCGTGGGGCTGCTCCTCATCCCCTACGGGCAGAAATACGGGGCAAAGTACCAGCTTGTGGTATTTGCCGCAGTGAGCCTTTTATCCTTTATGCTTGTACCCAATATTGAGCAGAACCTGATGTTTACCGGGCTTTTCGGCTGGTATCCGGTGCTGCGCCCGGCGCTGCAAAGGCTTTATAAAGTGCCGCGGCTTATTTCAAAGCTGCTTATCTTCAATATGACGGTCATTGCAATCGAGGCGCTGGTGATGCTGGTGCTGGTGCCGGAGGCCATGGGCAGCATACTGATGATAATACTGCTGGTGCTTGGAAATGCGACATTTCTTTTATACGACTATATAATCCCCATAATGAGCATACGCCTTGAAAAACTAAGGCAGCTCATGTAAAAACCCGACGGAAACCGTCGGGTTTTCTATATATTTTTCTTATTATTTTCACCGCTGCGCTTTCAGGGCCTCAGCAGCTTCTGGGCAGGGTGACAACGAAGGAATTCACGCCCTCACCGCTTTTCACCTCGATACTGCCCTTGTGGAGAGCGACTATATGCTTGACAATGGCAAGACCTATGCCGTTGCCCTCTGTGCTGTGAGAGCAGTCGGCCTGATAGAATTTGTTGAATATCCTGGCTCTGTCCTCTTCTCCTATGGGCTGGCCTGTATTTGAAACTGCAATTGATATCCGCTCTTCGCCCTCGCTCACGCTTATGTCCACGCTGCCGCCCTCCGGGGAGAACTTTATGGCATTATCGACGAGATTTATCCACACCTGCTTCATAAGCTCCTCATTGGCGCATATCATGTGTTCTTCAAAATCCAGTCCAAGCCGGATATCCCGCTTTTCCCACTTGCTCTCAAGCATCAGTACGCAGTCGCGGAACTGTTCGGAGAGGTTATAGTTTTGAGTGTCGCTGAGGATGTTCTGGTTTTGCACCTTGGTCAGATTGAGAACATTAGTGGCCATATAGGAAAGGCGCAGAGACTCCTCCTCTATAATATCCAGATACTCCGCTTTCTGCTCCTCCGTGAGATTTCCCCGCTTGAGCACCTTTGCAAATCCCGCTATGGACACGATGGGCGTTTTGAATTCATGGGAAAAATTGTTGATGAAGTCCGAGCGGAGCATTTCGGTGTTTTCAAGCTCCACCGCCAGGGTGTTGAAGCTTTCCTTAATGTCGCTGCCCAGCTTCCAGTGGCTGACTATCCTTCCGGTATCCAGCCTTGCCCTGTAGTCGCCTCCGGCAAGCTTTTTCATGCCGTCTATAAGGGCATACACGGGCGCAAGCGGTATGCGGATGACCACGAAGGTCAGCGCTGTGCCGACAATAAGGCTCAGCCCCATCATAAGGAGCATGGAGCGCACCAATCCCAGCTCTGCCTCGCCGTCGGGGATGAAAAAGCCCCATTTGTTGAACTGGTATACCAGAATACCGGTGAAAAGAAGGGTCAGTATCAGCGTGCAGAACACCACGAAAGAGAAAAACAAAACAAGCGCCAGACGCGATGAACGCTCTTTCATACTGGGTCTGTTCATTTTCTCACCGCCTTGTAGCCCAGCCCACGCACAGACTGTATTTCAAACTCGTCCCAGCCCTCAAAGCGCTTGCGCAGCCTGCCGATGTGTACAGTCACAGTTTCCCAGCCGGTCTCGCTGTCTGCGCCCCATATCTCGTCCATAAGCTGTATGCGGGTGAATATTTTCCCCGGATAGCTCAAAAGCTTGTACAAAAGCAAAAATTCCTTCTGGGGCAGCTCTGTCCTGTCCTCTCCGCGGCTCACTGTGAAGGAATCATAGTCCAGCACCACATCTCCGATGCTTATCTTTCTCTCACTGACGATCCGCGCCCTGCGAAGAAGCGCCTTTATTCTCAAAAGCATCTCTTCCTCGTCAATGGGCTTTGTCATGTAGTCATCCGTGCCTACTATGAAGCCCTTTTTTCTGTCTGCCGGAAGCTGCTTTGCCGACACCATGAGCACAGGCAGCTCGTTGTTTGCCTGTCTGAGAGTACTGACAAACTCGTAGCCGTCCATATTGGGCATCATCACATCCAGCACCGCAAGGTCAACATGCTCCCTGTCCATCAGCGCAAGAGCTTCCACCCCATCCTTTGCAAGAAGCACGGAGTAGCCCTCGGACTGCAATATGGCATTGAGCAAAAGCCTTGTATTTTTATCGTCGTCAACCACCAGAATTTTAAACACGGTCTATCGCCTCCTGATATCGTACGCAGAGCAGCAATTATATGCTGCCTTATATATTAAATCCTCGGCATAAACTGAAAATAAACAGTCTGTAAATAAAAAGCCGGCATCCGAAGATGCCGACTTTCTGGCTTATAATCAGGGCATATATACCCGCTCCATGGCGGTGATTGCTCCGTTTTCAATGGTTAGTGTGGTGTTGTGGGGCACAAAGTGGAAGAATATGCCGCTGTTTTCATCAAGAAGCTGAGGAGCGGTGTAGCTCACCGGAGGATTGTCAAAATCCATGCCGTCGGTGAAAACAAAGTCCTCCGCCACGCCGAACACCGCCTCGCCGATGGCATAGTAGGCCTTGGCGTCATTGTAGCCCACAAAATAATATACGCCGGACTCATCAGTGTATAGCTCATAGCCACCCACATCCAGACCGCCGTTTATAATCACGCGGCCGCTGTCACTTCGAGAAACGGAGCTGACCACTATGTCCTCGCCCCTATGGCTGATACTGTCCCCCTCCTTGAGAGCGGCAATGTCCACCATGTCATAAAGCTCATAGCTGTACACCGTGAACTGTACCATGATTTTCCCGCCCTCGTCCGTGTATATGCCGCCTTTGTCGATGGAGACAGGCACAGTGCAGTTACCCAGAGAAGCCATGTCAACAGCGGCGGGCAGAGGGCTTATCCTCGCAGATGCTTCCGGGGGCAGAGTGTCCGGCACACTTTCGGGTGCTTCCGTGGGCTGTACCGGCTGCCCGTTCACGCCGCAGCCGCTCAGAAGAAAGCAGGCTGCAAGCAAAATCAAGAGATAGTTTTTCATATTCGTCTCCTTATATATTATGTAAACATATTACAATTTTTCTTCCCGAAAAGCAAGAGATGCTTTTTGTATATTGAGACGCTTATTGGGGGAAAAAGTTCCCTGTGCAGGCAGTAAGCATTTCGCCGTATTCATAGCTTTGAGGCTGCCGCTGCAAATAAACTTGAACACAGCTGCATTTTGTAGTATCCTTTGATAAAAGATGCAGAAAGAAGATTTTTTGATGAAAACACTCTTGATTATCCCCGCCTATAATGAGCAAGAAAATATAGTCAGAACACTTCAGGATATCAAAGCCAATGCCCCCGGTATGGACTATGTGGTCATAAACGACTGCTCCAAGGATAATACCCGGAAGATTCTGAAGGAGTACGGCGCAAATTTTCTCGACCTCCCGGTAAACCTTGGGATCGGCGGCGGTGTTCAGACGGGCTATCGCTATGCCCTTGAGCACGATTATGATATTGCCGTTCAGTTTGACGGCGACGGACAGCACGACGCAAGATACCTTTCATCTCTCATTGCCCCGATCATTTCCGGCGAGGCAGACGCTGCCATAGGCTCAAGGTTCATTGAAAAGGAAGGCTTTCAGTCCTCCGCTATGCGCCGTTTCGGCATCAGCTTCCTCAGCAGCCTTATAAAGCTGCTGTCAGGTGTAAAGATTTACGATGTGACCAGCGGTTTTCGGGCTGTCAATCGCAGTATGATCGCCTTTTTTGCAGAAAACTACCCGCAGGATTACCCCGAACCCGATGCAATTCTCCTTTCTACGCTGGAGGGCTTTCGTCTTGTGGAGGTTCCGGCTCAGATGCGTGAACGTGTAGGAGGGCAGAGCTCCATATCCTCCTTCAGGGCGGTGTATTACATGGTAAAAGTGTCTATTTCCCTGATAGTTTCCAGACTGAGCCACAAAAGGAGGAAAATAAAATGAGTACAAAGCTGCAAATATTCATGCTTTTGGCTCTGGCGCTGTATTTTGTTATTCTTTTCCAGCTTCTCAAAAAAAAGCGTCTTAACCTGAAATACACGATTTTGTGGATTTTTGCCGGTTTTTTCATGCTGCTGGTATCTCTGTTCCCGCAGATACTCTTTGCCATTACCGACTTTGTCGGTATTGAGGTGCCTTCAAACGCGCTGTTTGCCCTTATTTTCTTCTTTGTCATCATAATTCTCATGGCGCTTACTTCCATTGTTTCCAAGCAGAACGAGCAGCTCAAGCGCATGACGCAGACCATAGCCCTTCTGGAAAAACGCATCCGCGAGCTGGAAGCGCTTTCCGGACACGATAAAACATAAATCAGCTTTTCGCCGCTGTCCTTTTCCCAACTTGTCTGCTTTCCCGTAAAATCCGGACTTTGCTTTGGCAAAATGAATTTTCGCATCCGGAATAATCTTTTTGTATTTACAGATACTAACAAGGCAATTTGTAAATTAAGGAGAAAGATATATGAAAGCAACAGGGATAGTCCGCAGAATAGACGATCTGGGCCGCGTGGTTATTCCCAAGGAAATACGCCGCACCATGCGTATCCGCGAGGGTGACCCCTCACAGATATCATTGACACCCCAAGAAAAATTCTGTGTTAGTTTGTTGGATTTGGCTAAACGCAGAGGCTGGTAGTCGTACATAGTGACGGAGCTAACAGGCCGGACGGTGCATATACACTGGGGGTAAAGTGCTTGCGTTATGTAAGTGATCCTGCCTGAGCTCATGGTATTGATCTTCGCAATAAAATGAATTTACCGTAAAAAATCTATATTGTCCCTTTATCAAGAGCCCTTCGGGGCTCTTTCTTTTTTCCGCTGTATGGATAATAAAAAAAATTGATATTAGTTCGGGAAAGACTGCATCTCCGGGGTCATTATGTCAGGTGAGCGCTATGCAGACATTTTCCGGGTACAACTATGTCGAAGTGGGAGATTGCAGAAAGTATTTGCGACATTCTTGAGGAGCGCACGCGCAATCCAGGAGAACATAGAAGCGTCTCGGATAAGCCTGCTGTTTCCTCAGAGAGGTGAAATGTCAAAGGACAAGCCTGCTGTGATGGCTTGTCCTTGCAAGTATGGCATTTGTTAAACGCTCCATGTCAGGGAGCACAGTTACCCTGAAACCCCTTACGCTGCACAGAGGTGTATTGACGTGGAGGGAAGAAGATTTAACAAAAATCTTCTTTTATTGTGAAAACAGGATATTACAGCGTATCACCCCAACGTAACAGAATGGTCTATCCGCCGTAACGGATGAATAAAAGAATGTGCTGCAGAACAGGGCCTGAACGATGTTCTGTACCAATGATAAATGTTTGGTAAAGAAATAAATCCTATGTTCAATAATTGCTGGTATGGAGATGCGGTATGGTATGAATATTTTGATAAGGCGATGGTTGTAGTATAACTACAGTCACCACCCATTTTGCATCTGAACAGTTATTGTATTCTCGACTATCTGGAAAATTATTCTACGCTGCTTACCCAGCTGCGAAGAGGAATTGTTGCCGCACCAATTACTGCAGCCTCTTCTCCCAGGGCAGAAACCTTTATCTCTATGGGCTTTTCGCCGTAGTAAAGCTGTCGGGTGTTGTTTATCTGATTTTTCACTCTTTTTACAAATTCGTCGTTGCCTTTCACCACATATCCGGATAATACGATCAGCTTAAAGTCAAGAATGGATATAAGGTTCTCCAGACCTATGGCAAGATAGTTGACGACATTATCTATAATTGACCGGGCCAACTCATCCCCCATAGCCGCCGCTTTGAATACAAGATCTGAGTCTATCTTGGATTTATCATTTCCTGCCAGCGTGAGAATGGCTGACTGTGGATTACTTTCCACCAAGGCCATAGCCTGTGTTTTTATTGCGCTTCCCGAGGCAAAGGTTTCAAGACAACCCCGTTTTCCACATTTGCACAGAGGCCCTTCCGGGTCGATCCGCATATGTCCGACTTCGCCGCTCATGCGGTAAAACCCGTCATATATCTCGCCGTTTATTATGAAAGCTCCGCCTATGCCGTGACCGACGGTTATCAGAGCAAAATTGTCTGTCTTTTCACCTTTTCCAAACCATTTTTCGCCGATTGCCATGGTCCTTGATGAGTTTTCTATGAAAATAGGCAAGTTAAAGCGCTGCTCGAGAGGAGTGCGCAGGTCTTTGTTTTTCCAGCCGTAGTCTATAGAAGTAATTACGGTGCCGTTACTTGCCTCGACTATACCGGGGACACTGAGCCCTATGCCTGTTATCCTGTCCCTGCATACACCGGATTCTTCAATGGTGGATTCAATATATGCTATGATGGTGTCTGTATCAAAGTGAGGCGGTAAGTCGCGGCGGTAGCAGGATTTCTGATACACAATATCTCCGCACAGATCCATAACGATGCACTTGAGCTTTGTGCCGCTTATGTCCATGCCGATAAAAAGTCTCGACTGCGGCACTATTTCCAGCAGTTCCGGTGGTTTGCCGCCGCTGGATTCACCTCTTCCCGCGCCGACAGCCAAACCGTGCTGTATAAAACCGTCTGTTATTTTCATTATCGTAGGTATGCTCAAGCCTGTTTCCCGGGAAAGCTCTGCCCTGAATACGACTTTTTTCCGACGCATAATTTCCAAAACGGTACTTCTGTTGTAATTCCTAATTAGCTCTCTCTTCTGCATAGAATTCACTTTCCTGTTATGTGATATGTAGGTAGTGCTCGCAAGGGTATACTTTACGCTTGGACAGAGAAATAACCGTTGACAAATTACAGGTAATAAACTAAAATAAGTATAGTAACTTATCAATGTTTAGAAAGTTTTTCAGCTTAGTTCATGATATCATTACTGGCTGAGTTTTTCAATAATTATTTTTATAAGGAGTTAGAAATGGAGAATTTTTTGTATTTTACCCCGACAAAAGTTTACTTTGGTAAAAACGCAGAGCAGTCGCTGGGACAGGCCATAAAAGACGAAAAGGCCAGTAAGGTCCTGGTTGTCTACGGTGGACAGAGTGCGAAAAAGTCCGGTCTTCTGGATCGTGTATATGCTTATCTAGGTCAGGCAGGTCTTGAATATGTGTCTTTGGGCGGCGTTATGCCCAACCCCAGACTCTCCAAGGTCTATGAGGGTATAGAGCTCTCCCGTGCTGAAAAGGTGGACTTTATTCTGGCTGTAGGCGGCGGCAGTGTCATCGACACTTGCAAGGCCATCGGCTCCGGTCTTTGCTACGACGGCGATGTGTGGGATCTTTACACCGGCAAGGCCATTTGCGGCGGTTGCACTCCTCTTGGCTGCATCCTCACAATAGCCGCTACCGGCAGTGAGATGAGCAATGGTTCTGTTATTACCAAGGACGAAAATCTGCTCAAGCGCTCTTTCGACAGTGATTACTGCCGTTGCAAGTTTGCTATCATGAGCCCTGAGCTCACATATTCTCTCCCTCCCTACCAGACCTCCAGTGGTAGTGTGGACATCATAATGCACACTCTTGAGAGATATTTTTCTGTCTCCGACTTTGCCCTTACTGATGCCCTTTCTGCTTCTATTGTCAAAAACGTCATCACCTACAGCAAAAAAGCTCTTGAAAAGGCTGATGATTACGAAGCCAGAGCAAATCTCATGTGGGCCGGCAGTCTTTCCCACAACGGTCTTACCGGCTGCGGCACTATTGGCGACTTTGCTTCTCACATGATAGAGCATGAGCTTGGCGGCATGTTTGATGTGGCTCACGGTGCAGGTCTTGCTGCTATCTGGGGTAGTTGGGCAAGATACGTCATCGATGTGAAGCCTGAGCGCTTTGCCCAGTTTGCTGCTGAAATGATGGATATCCCCGCCGGTGACCTTTCTCCCAAAGAGCATGGCTTGCTTGGTATAGAAGCTCTGGAAAATTACTTCAGAGATGTAAATATGCCCACCACCCTTCACGAACTGGGCATTGATCCCACTGACGCTCAGATAGATGAGCTGGCTGACAAGTGCTGCGACGGTGATACTCACCCTGTGGGCAATTTCAAAAAGCTGTGGAAAGAGGATGTCAAAAACATTCTTCTGGCTGCCAGATAATAGACTCAGCTCCGGATACATCAAGTATCCGGAGCTTTTTTACCACTCAAAAGAGAAACTCGTAATATGATGATAGGGTCTGTCCGGTCCGTATATGGCGCATGGGAAGGAGGGCTGATTGGGGGCATCGGGCAGATGCTGGGTCTCAAGACATAGCCCGTGATTGCGTTCATATTTTGAGCCCAATTTGCCATCAACAGAGCTGAGCATGTTTCCGGTATAAACCTGAACTGCGGGCATAGTGGTAAAACCGTACATGTGTCTGCCGCTTTCCAGCTCATAAAGAGTGACAAAGGGTCGGAGCACATCCTCAGGACCGTCCACTATGAAACTGTGGTCATAGCCACCCAGTCTGGTGTCGTTAAGCTGCTGTATATCCTGTCCGATCTCCTTTGCCTGTGAGAAGTCCAGGGGAGTGCCCACGGTGTCGATTATACGGCCCGTTGGAAGAAGCTGCTGGTCTATCTCTACATAAGTGTGGGAAAAAAGCTGCATCTGATGGGATAAGATGCTCTTTCCCCTGTTCTCTCCTGCCAGATTGAAGTAGGCATGATTTGTAAGACTGATGGGGCAGGGGCAGTCCACCGTAGCTTCATATTCTGCGGTCAGCCTGTTATCCTTTGTAAGGCCGTATGTGACTGTGGCACTTAAATTTCCGGGATAACCCTGATCTCCATCGGGGCTTTCTATGTTGAGCCTTACATATACGCCATCGGCGCTTTCGAAGGCCTCGCCGCTCCACAGCCTTCTCGGAAAGCCCATCTGTCCGCCGTGAAGAGAGTAGCCGGGTTTGTTTTCAGAAATGTGATAGGTCTTCCCGCCTATGCAGAAAGAGGCTGTGTTAATTCTGTTGGCATAGCGCCCTACCGTAACACCAAAGTAATTGCTGTTATGGAGGTAATCGTTGAAGCCGCTGTAGCCGAGCAGTATATCATCGCTGACACCTTTTGCGGACGGTACGGTCAGTGAAGTCCATGTAGCGCCCAGCGTTGAAATGGACAGGCTGAGCTCGCCGGCTTTTATGGTGAATAAATCCACGGCCCTTCCATCAGACAAAAGTCCGAATTCTTTTCTTTGTATATCCATATTCCTTGTTCCTTCTACCAATGTACAAAAAAGGCAGCGTTTTATCGCTGCCTTCCGTTTTTATCAGCTTCTTGCCTGATTTGGTTGGGGATTGACAGGGAGATGGTTTCCGGCAGCTTCAAAAAGCTCGTACCATTCATCCCGGGTCAGTTCAACCTCGGCGGCCTTCAGACTATCCTCAAGACGGCCTATCTTCAGGGTGCCTGTAAGAGCCTGCATCTTTGCGGGATGCCTGAGTATCCAGGCCAGCGCTATGGCAGTTTTTGTCACAGCATATTTTTCAGCCAGTTCACCAAGAACTCTGTTCAGCTCCGGGAAGTCTGGGTGGTCAAGAAAGACGCCCTTCTGATAACCAAACTGCAGGGGAGCCCATGTCTGGATGGTGATATCGTGCAGACGGCAGAAATCCAGTACACTTCCATCAGTATCAATGGCAGATTTGACATCCATATTGGTATATATGCCCTGGGCTATCATGGGGCAGTGGGCCAGACTAAGCTGCATCTGGTTTATAACGATAGGCTGGGTTACGTGCTTTTTCAAAAGCAGTATCTGCATGGGGGTGGCGTTGGACACGCCGAAGGCCCTTACCTTGCCCTGCTGATGTAGCTTGCCAAATGCCTCGGCCACTTCTTCGGGATCCATCAGTGCATCCATTCTGTGCAGCAGCAGAACATCGAGATAATCGGTGTTCAGCCTCTTAAGAGAACCCTCCACGCTGGAAAGAATATACTCGGTGGAAAGGTCAAAGGCGTTCATGGCCTTTCGTATGCCGCATTTGCTCTGAATGTACATCTTGTCGCGCAGAGAGGGGTCAATGGCCAGCACACCGCCGAACACAGTCTCGCTGAGGCTGCCGCCATACACGTCGGCGTGGTCAAAATAGTTGGCACCCATATCCAGTGCAGCCCTAACATACTTGTCTGCATCCTCAACGCTTATGTTATTGAATCTCCGGCAGCCGACCGCAAGGGCCGGAACGGACATATCGCCTATTTTTACAGTTTTCATTACACAACTCCTAATTTAAAAATGAAAGTCTGTAAAGCCCGCACGAAGCTGTTTATACAACTTCGTGCAGGTAAGAGAGGATCACTCCTTCAGCTCGTTGCGCCAGAAGTGGATGTTGCACTTGTCGGAGCAACCGCTGCCGATGGTGCATCCCAGATGTAGATTGAATCCGCAGGCTTCTGCAACGCCGCGGTCACCGTCCATGGTAATATCGCAGAGAAGGGCGATGTCTTCATCACTGAAGCCCATCTTCTGCCATGCAGTGACCAGGGGGCAGTAATGCAGGTATGCATTGGCGTTGTCCTCGTCAAAGGTAACAGGATCCATCTCGAATACCTTTCTCATCTGCTCTCTGAAGGAGAAGGTGTAAATATCCTCACCGTTAACCTCTCTGCCTTCAGCGGCCTTGAGGACGATGGGGCCGTGCATTTCTCTGCCGCAACGTTTGATAGCTCTTCTGGTTATTGCCTCTGCGTCAACGCCGGCCTTTCTCATCTCATCGAAAATGAGGCCCATCCAGGTTCCGCGAAACTCTATAGCATTTCTTACGGCCTCGACAACTTCATCACCGGGATGTGCATGATTCTGGATCTTAGACATAATAATTTCCTCCGTTATAGATTATTTTATGTATTCATGTGCAGTCTCAACTGCAACAGCTATCTTCTGATTGGAAATGCAGTTGCCCTGAATGGTGCAGTCCGCACCCAGCATATAGCCTTCCATAGTTCCGACGCTTTCGATGCTTGCGCGGGCTGCGGCAACGATCTGACTGTCCTCACCGTCAAGTATATAGCCTCTGTTGTCCATGCCGCCAAGAACGGGTTTGCCGCCAAAAAGGGCTTTGCCTTCCTTGAGGCCGATACCAGTATCCTTTACGGACCAGTTGACGATGGCAAAGGGATATTCCACATACCATGCAGGAGTAGACTTGTAAGAATAATCCGGCTCACCGCAGATGTGCAGAAGGTTGGTGCCACCAGCTTTTTCGGCGGCTTCAAGGACCATAAGGTCGCCTGGCTTGACGAGGATGTCAAACTCTTCCTTTGTGAAGCGGCCTGGCTCACTGAACTGACCGGAATAGAATAGACCGTCCACACCGGCTTCAATAAAGCCGGCTGCCCACTCAGTCTGGGCCTCGGCGATGCGCATGACTGCATCGGCCACAAGCTGAGGAGCCTGCTTGCAGTGCTCCATCACCAGATCATAACCATAGGTCTGTACGGCGGTTTTAAGAGGACCGAACATGGTCTGAAACGCAATAGCGTCGTGACCGGTTGCATCAAGAATGCCCTTGGCTACATCCAGCAGGGACTGAAATACAGGGGAGGACTTTCCGGGGAAACGTACATCCTTCCAGTCTGAGGGGACCTTTACGACTGCATCGATCTTCTGGATATAGTCCTGCATTATCTTATATACGTCAACGTTGGTTTCCCGGTAGGTCTTCAGATGTGCTTCGGTCATCTCTTTTACAGTGAAGTTTTCATCGTAGTGATACCAGAAGCCTGCCGGGATCTTATCAGGTTTGCGGCCTTCAAGCACCGCTCTGACTCGTTCTATCTTGTTCATAATATCTTAGTATCTCGCTTTGAGACACGGCCATCCTTTCATATAGATAGTCATTTGGTTCTTTCGCGCTCAGGTATAGAGAGTGCAGGCCACTTTCCGGCCTTCTTCAATCTCTACCAGCGGGATATCCTGTCCAATGCACTTTTCAGTTGCATATTTGCAGCGTGGGGCAAAACGGCATCCGGGCTTGGGGTTTATCGGGTTGGAAACCTCACCGGGAAGCACGATTCTGTCCTTGCGTCCGCCCAGCTCTGCCACGGGAATGGCGGAGAGCAGAGCCTGGGAATAGGGGTGATACTGCTTTTCAAAGAGCTTTTCCTTTGAGGCGTATTCCACTACCTTGCCCATGTACATGACCATTATGTCAGAGCTTATATGGCGTACAACGCAGAGGTTGTGCGTGATGAACATATAAGCCAGACCCTTTTCCTCCTGCAGATCCATCAGCAGGTTGAGTATCTGAGCCTGAATGGACACATCAAGAGCGGAGACGGGTTCGTCGCAGACTATAAATTTGGGATCCAGCGCAAGAGCACGGGCGATACCGACGCGCTGTCTTCTTCCACCGTCCAGCTCATGGGGATAGGTGTTTATATATCGCTCGGAGAGGCCGACCTTGTCCATCAGCTCAAGCACTTTCAGCCTGATCTGTTCCTTATCGGACATCTTCTTTCTGACAATTATGGGCTGGGCTATAAGGTCACGGATAGAAAGTCTGGGGTCCAGACAGGAGAAGGGGTCCTGAAAGATCATCTGCATTTCATCATACATTTTGTCTTTCTTTTTGCCGTTCTTCTCAAAAATAGTCTCGCCGGAATACAGGATCTCGCCATCAGTGGCAGGAAGAAGACCAAGCAGCACACGCCCCAGGGTTGACTTGCCGCAGCCGGACTCACCCACAACGCCAAGGGTCTGCATGGGGTTGATGGATAAACTCACATCATCCACTGCATGAAGCTTACCGGCACGGACATCAAAGTATTTTTTTAAGCCCTTAGTTTCAATTATTGGAGCTGCCATGTTATTCTCCCCATTTATCTTCGTATTTGAAGCACTTTATCCCATGTGTGCCATTCATATACATCTTAGGTTCTTCTTTTTCGCATCTCTCGGTTTTGAAATCGCAGCGGTCACAGAATTTGCAGCCCACAGGGAGATTGTCCGGGGAGGCCATGCTGCCCTTGATGGGAGTAAGTCTTTTCGCGTCTGACTTCAGATCGGGGATACAGTTAAAGAGACCGGCAGTATAGGGATGGTTGTGCAGTTTCTGGTATACATCCTCAACGCTGCCTACCTCAATTATCTGGCCGCTGTATATGACTGCCACCTTGGTGCAGATCTCAACAACGATGCCAAGATCATGAGTTATCATGATGAGGGAGGTATTCAGCTCCTTCTGCAAATTCCGCATCAGGTCAAGAATCTGAGCCTGAATTGTAACGTCAAGAGCCGTTGTGGGTTCGTCTGCGATGAGAAGCTCCGGCTCTGCAATGAGTGCCATTGCAATGCCGATACGCTGCTTCATGCCGCCTGAAAACTGGAAGGGATATTCGTTCTGCCTTTCAGGGGGAATACCCACCAAAAGGAACATCTTGTCTATTTTTTCCTGTTTTTCTGCCTTGCTGAGATTTTTGAAATGAAGATCCAGAACTTCCCGGACCTGTTTGCCCACAGTTTTTGTGGGGTTGAGACTGGACATGGGGTCCTGGAAGATCATGGAAATCTTGTCGCCACGGATCTTCTTCATGACCTTTTCATCCGCGCTCAGGAGCTCCTGCCCGTCATAGACAAGGCTTCCACCGGTTATCTCGCCCACCTTGGCGGGCAAAAGTTTCATAATGCTCAGCGCCATTGTGGTTTTGCCGGCACCGGTTTCGCCTACAAGGCCAAGGCTTTCGCCCTTCTCAACGGAGATGTTCAGGCCGTTGAGGGCATGAACTACACCTTCATCTGTGTTGTAGTTCACATATAAATCTTTTATTTCAAGTAAATTGGACATATTCTGGCACCTTTATTTCTTCATTTTGGGGTCAAGTGCATCACGCAGACCGTCTCCGATAAAGTTGACACACATAACCGTAACGATGATCGCTATACCGGGCAGTATGCCGAGATAGGGATAATAGCGGATATAGGCGCGGTTATCGGCCAGAAGAGTACCCCATTCGGGAGTGGGTGCGGATATGCCAAGGCCCAAAAAGCCCAGAGACGAGATGCAGAGAATGGCAGTTCCCAGGGAGATGGTAGCCTGAACGATGACAGGGCCGATTCCGTTGGGGATAATGTGCTTCATTATAATCTGAAGATTGCTCGCGCCATAGCACTTGGCAGCCTCAACATATTCCATGTTTCTCAGTGTCATTGTTGAGGAACGCACAATTCTCGAGTAGCTGGGTATATTACAGACAACGAATGCGATGACGATGTTCACAACGCCTTCGCCGAGAGCTGTAACAATGGCCATAGCAAGGAATATGGTGGGCACAGCCATGAAAATATCTACAAATCTCATGAGAATCTGGTCCACTTTGCCTCCGAAAAAGCCTGAAATGGCACCAATGAGTACACCAAATATAAATGAAAAGAAAATGATGGCGATACCGGCAAAAAGAGATATCCTTCCACCGTATATCACACGCGCCAGAAGGTCGCGCCCATATAGATCAGTGCCGAAGGGGTGCTCCCAGCTGGGACTTTGAAATCTGTCCCCTATATTCTGTATGATAGCCTTCTCATAGTCCATATAAAGAGGTGCGGTGAGAATGATAAGGGCTATTACTGCCAGACAGAACACGGAAACCACAGCCAGCTTGTTCTTCTTGAAACGAATCAGTATCAGGTCAAACTGGGAGTAATTTTTTTTATGTTCATTTTGTTTTTTCTTCATAATACTATCTTCTTAACACCGTAATTTTTCAAAACTCATGACATGTATCCGAGCTTTACTCTCGGATCGATTACCGCATAGATAATATCTATGATAAGGTTTATCACCGCCACGATTATGGACACTATGATAACCGTACCCATAACCACCGGAATGTCTCTGACCTTGACTGCGTTTATGAGATAGGAGGATATCCCCGGGATGGAGAATACAGTTTCTGAAATAATGGTTCCGCCGAATGCGGTCGCAAATGTCAGACCCCAGTTTGTAACCACGGGCATGAGAGCGTTTCTGATAACGTGAGAGAAAACGGTTCTGAAGCCACCAGCACCCTTCGCGCGGGCGGTTCTGACATAGTTCATGTTGATTACGTCCAGTATGCTGGAGCGGGTAAGGCGTATCTGTGAAGCGATAGTACCCAGGCTCAGCGCAGTTGCCGGTAGAATAATATGCTTTATTGTGCCCACACCCATTGCCGGCAGCCAGCCGAGATTAAGGGCGAATATTATCTGCAGCATCAGACCGAACCAGAAGGTAGGCATACTGGCGAAAAGCAGTGCCAGTATAAGCGTAAAGCCATCAATGGCAGTGTTCTGCCAGACGGCGGCAATAGTTCCGAAAGTAAGACCGAAAACGATCGTCATAGCCAGTGCGCTGAAGGCCAGAGCAAGGGTGTTGGGGAGACGCTGTAAAAATTCATCAGCCACCGGTTTTGACGTCATCCACGAAGTGCCCAAATCTCCTTTGATTGCGTCAGACATAAAATTCAGATACCGCACAAACACGTTCTTATCCAGTCCCAGTTCTGCGGTAAGCTGACTGATCTGTTCGGGAGATGCATCCGGACCCAGAATAATGGCAATAGGATCACCCGGAGCAAGATCCAGAAGAAGATAAATAAAAAGGGTAATGCCTATTACCACCGGAATAATCAGCAACAATCGTTTGGCTATATATTTTAACATTGGAAAACCTCACAATTCGCAGGATTCATCGGTAAAGCGAAAGCTGGGAGCAGGACAGTAATCCTGCCCCCAAACTTTCACCAGGGAAAAATATTAGTAAGTGTACTCGAAGAAGCGGTTGATGGGAACGGCTCTGTCTGCCTGTACGCCCTTCATACCGGTGCGGAACAGTGCAGTGTTGATCTCCTGATAGAGAGGAATGGAGATGGCTTCGTTGTTGATGTAGTTGACCAGCTCGGTGTAGATCTCAAGGCGCTTCTCGTAGTTGGGCTCAAGTCTGCCTGCGAGGACCAGATCGTTAAGCTCAGTGCCGTAGGGAACAACCTGATTTGCGTTGAAGTACTGGGGATACATGGTGGTCATGAAGTGGTTGTATGCGTCCATATCCAGAGAGGATGCGCCGAGGCAATGGATGCAGGCATCCCAGTCATTGGTATTTCTGCAGACATCCCAGAAGGAAGCTCTGTCAACAGCAACGATCTTCATGTTGATGCCGACCTGCTGCAGGCTTGCCTGCATAACCTGTGCGGCCTTCTCAAGGTTAGTTGCGGCCCAGGTGTAAACGACGAACTCGCGTCCATCATAGTTGGAAGCTGCCAGATACTCCTTGGCCTTTTCCAGATCGTAGCTGTAGCTGTCGTAGGTGCCGGCTGCGGGTCTGCCGGTCCAGGTCTCGTCACCGAGGATGTCGGGGGTATTTGTCATGCCGTAGAATACAGCCTGGTTGATGGCTTCCTTGTCAATGCCGTACTGGACGGCCTTTCTGAAGTTGGTGTCGTTGGCGACCCAGCTCTCAGGCAGGAAGTTCCACTGCATGTAGCCGCACTCGAAGCTCAGGTCGTATGCCCACTCAACATCGGGATTCTTGACGTTGACCAGAGACTCAAGAGGCAGGTTCAGTGCTACATCTGCGTCGCCGCTCTCAACTGCCAGAACTGCAGTGTTAACGTCGGCAACAGTCTTGATCTTGACAGTCTCGAAAGCGGCCTTGCCGTTCCAGTACTCGTCATTTCTTACCAGGGAAACTTCATCGCCGGAGATAGCGCTGACGAACTTGTAGGGGCCGGTGCCGACAGGAGCTGCGTTGTAGCCCTCAAAGCCACCGACTTCTTCCCAGTATTCCTTGCTGGAGATGTAGCCGAGACGGCTGCACAGTGCGTTCATGATAGCGCCGTAGGGAGCAGTCAGGTGGAACACCAGGTTGAGCTCGTCAACGATCTCAACGCTCTCCCAGTTGATGAGAAGGGCAATACCCAGAGTTCTCTGTGCCATCTCATCAAAGGTGAACTTAACGTCTTCGGAGGTGAGCTTGTCACCATTGTGGAAGTAGATGTTATCGCGGAGCTTTACGCTGATGTGCTTGCCATCCTCGCTGATCTCATAGCTCTCAGCCAGATAGCCCTTGACTGCGCCGCCGTCGGCCCAGTCCTTATAGAACAGGGGGTCATAAACCTGGCTGTATACCATGGTGTCAGGCAGGTTGGTCATGCTGTAGCAAAGGTTGTTGAAATAAACGGGCTCGGAGGAGGTTACTACGACCAGCTCATTTTTTGCCGGTGCAGCAGGTTCTTCCTTGACAGCAGGCTCAGCCTTGGCTGCCTCTTCGGTCTTGGCTGCTTCGGGAGCTGCGGGTTCGCTCTTGGGGCTGCCGCACCCGGTGAAAACAGTAGCGAACATCACAATTGCCAGCAGCAATGCGAGACTTCTCTTCTTCATTTGTTTCTCCTTTTTTATATTTTTTTATTTTAAAGCACACGCCGACTCTCAAAGCATATGCTTTAATTTCTATTCAGCGGAGCTCAGAGGCTGTCGCAGGCAAGGCGGGTGCCTATGTGTACGTTTACCTTCCAGGGCTGGTCATCGGGGTTGATGGCGCGGGGACCGCAGTAGATGCCGCGGTGCCAGTGCCCACCTGCGGCAAAGGCGGAAAAGCTGTCGGTCTTCCAACCGTAGATCTGTCCCATACCAGGACCCAGCTGATCGTAATAGCCCCATTCGCCTTCGGGAGCATCGTGTCTGTTGGAATACTCTCCCAACCACTCCCAGACATTGCCGGTGGTATCTACCACGTTCATTGCGCTGATGGCGTAGGGCTTGGCACCCTTTTCGGCATCGTGCAGGCCGGTTTCAAGGTTTACGCTGCAACCGGTTCTGGCACGGACCTTGTTTGTCTCGTCGCACCAGCCGTAGACATTTGCGTCTGCCTCTCCCTGAGGGGCACCGTATGCCGCGGCCTGCCACTCACTGTAGCTCATAAGGCGCATTCCGGCGCGGGCGGCAAGCTCGGAGAAATTGTACTGGCAAAGGCCGTCTATGCCGCTGACCGGATACTGGCCATAGCAGCTTTGCAGCATGCCTTCCGCTACGTGGGTGAGATTTTCGCCTTCCATGAAGGTAAAATTGGTTCTCTTGCTGGCCTGATATATGGAGACCCATATTCCGCCAACCTTTACAAGACCGCCGAAAAGGGTCTTGGGGCGGTTTTTGAGATCCCAGACAGAGTTGGGGACTATGCCCTCTGTGACATTGTCCTGCCACTTGATGCCGGTGCTGCCGAATTTGACACCGTTGGAGTCTACTGGCACCCAGAGACCGTCATCACTGACCTTGCGGATAGAGCCGTAGTGGAAGCCGCCGATCTTTCTGGTGTTTTCAGGACGCATGCCATTGGGATAGGTGGCGTTGAGAGACACGATTATTTTGGCTTTTTCGTCTACAAGGCCGAGGTAAATGAAGTAGTCCTCGCCGAACTTGTAGCTGTCTCCGCAGTCCAGATACTCCAGAGGATCAAAAATGAGAGCGCTGGAGTTTTTCAGAACATAGCAGCAGTCGCCTGTGTATATGGAAAAACTGCAGTCCGGAGAAATTTTTATAAGATTCTTTTCATAGGAAAAGGGGTTGAGCTTTTCTATAAACTGACTTCCCATGCAGCTGTAGGAGCTGAACATCTCTGCTCTGTTTGTTTTTTCAATTATCTCAAACATGTTCCAGCCCTCCGATCAGCTCGTTGATTTCATCTACGCTGAAGCCCAGTCTGAGCATCTCGCAGTTCACATCAACTACCGGCTCATAATCGTACTGCTGCTGCTTTTCAGCTCTTTTGCTCCAGCTGGAGGCCTTAAGCCCCTGTGCTGTGGTGGTTTCCTTAAGCCATCTGAGTCTGGCGGCAAGAAGATTTTTGCCCTCTCCGCCGTTTACCACGTACTCGTATGCATTAAGATAATCCTGTTTGGTTTTAAATTGAGTTGGAAATCCTATCATTCAGTACACCTCATATATCGGAAACGTCTACCCACTGCATCTTTTCTGCGGACTCATAAACTCTTTCAATGAGCTTCTGAGACTTCAGACCGTCAACAAGAGTGGCGGCAAGACCGTCAGAGCAGTCGTTCATAATGTCAAAGAAGGACTGCATCTGCTCATTTTTGAACTCTGCGGGTATATTGAGTTTCGTGTAATTGTAGCTTTCGGTATAGGGGCTGCCGATGCACACCTCTATAGTATCCTCAAGGTTCTGGTCGGTGAGGGAATAAATGATCACGCCCTTGCTGCCATATATCTGGATGCGCTGATAGTTCTTTCGACCCATGCAGCACTTGCTCACCAGGAAAGCACCGGAGGCGCCGGATTTAAACTGGGCCAATACATGGCTGTAATCCTCAGTGGTAACCTCCCGCATCTGTTTGGTTTCGGGGTCGGGGCGCATCTTGATTATGTTATTATTGACAGCACATACTTTTTCATATTCAAGGCCGGTAATGAAGGTGACAAGGTCAAACATATGGCTGCTCAGGTCATAAACCACACCGCCTCCGGCAATTTTCTTGTCAAAGCGCCAGAAAGTGGGGAGGGAGAAGGGGCGAAGGTTATAGTCCTGATAATACTCGGTGTAGACATGGTGGATCTCGCCGATATCTCCGTTTTCTATGATCTTTCTTGCATAGCGGGCGGAAGCCTTTGAACGATAGAAGAAAAGAACAATGTTTTTGATTTTCTTCTCCTCTACTACGTCGTAGAGCTTCTGCACCTCTTCAACGTTCATGCCCACTGGCTTTTCCATTGCGAAGGGAAGTCCTCTCTTGATGGCTTCCAGCGCAATTTCAACGTGGGTGGAGTTAGGGGTGGCGATAAGCACTGCATCAATATAGCCGCAATCGAGCAGATCTATATAGTTGGTGAAGGTCTGGCTCATGGGGATGCCCGCCAGTGCTGCCTTCTCTTCCAGTGCCTTTACGTTGTTATCACATATTGCAGTGACTTCGGCATCAGGACTGTTTTTTATCCCGGCAAAATGGCGGTTGAAAATAAGTCCTGTGCCTATTACTCCTATGCGGATTACTTTCTTTTCCATAATTCCCTCCAGTTTTATGATGTTATTGTCTGGTCATTATTTCAAGGATTGTTCTGTCAGTTGTACGCATTCCGTTACGGGCCAGAACGCCCACATTTTCAATGGTTTTTTCCACATCCGCACCGACGATCCCATCTCCGGCGCTGAAGCTATGGTTGTTAAGATACATTTCGTATCCCAGTATTCCGGCCTCAACGGCCGATGCTATTTTGGCCGCGCAGGAGGGCTTGGCACCGTCGCAGATCATCCCTGACAGAATGGCAACTGCGTTATTTATTGTTCCGGCTATTCCTTCGTAACCGGCATCGTGCAGATAAGCGATTCCGGCTCCTGCTCCACAACCTGCACTGACGGCCCCGCAGTATGCAGAAAGTCTGCCAATGCCGGTCTTCTGGTGAATGGTGACCAGATTGGAAACAAGCAGTGCGCGATAGAGTTTTTCCTTTGTGACACCAAGACTCAAAGCATACTGCACTACCGGCATAGAGGCGGTTATTCCCTGATTGCCGCTGCCGGAGACAATGACCACCGGCATCTCGCAGCCGCTCATTCTTGCATCTGAGGCTGCCGCCGCATAAGCTTTGGCGGTGTTTTTTACGCTCTTTTCATTGTTGGAAAAAATCAGCTTTCCTATACCGGCGCCCCAATCCCCGGACAAACCCTCCTCCGCGATGGCGGTATTGCATTTCGCCTGATTATCCAGCAGGGCAGACACCTCGGCCAGATCCACGTTGTTTGCAAATTCCACTATGTCTTTCACGTTAAGGACGGTCTTGTCAGTCAGATTATCTTCCGGAGAATCAATCAGAGGCAGATTTTTGATTGCTTCGCCGTTTTTTTCAATGTATATGACGTTTGAATGACTGTTGGCAATCCTGACTGCCGCAGAGTTATTCCCGCTGTAGCCGTATAGGAAGATATCCAGCATTTTTGCATCTTCCGGACATTCGATGCTGAAATCTGTATCCTGCATATACGCTTTTATCTCTGGGTATTTTTCCACCGGCACAGAGGCTATGACCTGCAGTCCTGCATCAGCACAACCGGCCACTATTCCGGCTGATATGGCGGCGAGCAGGCCCTTCAGGCCTCCAGTGTTGGGGACAACAACGCTCTTCACATTTTTCAGGATGTTGCCGCTTACTTTGGCAACTATTTTCTCAGGCTGTTCGCCCAGTACATCTTTGAGGATGGCTGCACAATAGGCGATAGAAATGGGTTCCGTACAGCCGGTTGCCAGTAATAGCTCCTCTTTAAGAATATTGATGTATTTTTTTTCGCTGTCTTTTGTGAACATCTTTCTCTCCACAATCTCGGTTCCGATTAGCTTTCTTAACATTAGTAAGTAACTTCGCGTTTAGGATACTTTATCCTTTCGCATTTGTCAACGAAAAATCTTTCGTTATTTTTTAAGAATAATGATTTCTAAATTTATGCAACTTGCAAAAACAGCCCTTTAATACCTGATGTGTCTTACTTTGCTGTCTTGTCTCTAAATGTGTACGTACACCAATGATAGCGATATAAAATTAAGCGGCAGATGACATGCTTACAAAAGCATGCGTGTGAATCCAAGCAACAAAAGGCTGATACATAAATACCATAAAACACAGGCAGACACGCCAATGTGTCTGCCTGTGTTTCTTTATGCATTGCGGACTTTATCAAAAAAGTGTTTTTATAAAATGTTTTGACTGTTTATAAGAAGTTTTGTCGAATGATTTCCGGATTTCAGAGGCTCAACCGTATTAGTGTGTGAAGGGACAAATGCAATTTAAGCCAAATAGGGTAAACGGATACGATACCCATGCATAAGCCGGGCGGTGGGTGCGCCTGCGACATACACCAACACTGCAAAGCAGCTTTGGCAAAGCTGTGGGCCATAACGGTATGGAGTGATAATGATACTTGCACTGGCTGTACGTCACAGAGCAGAGCGACCTGCCATAAGCATGGAGGGAGGTGCAATTCTTATGGAGCGGGCTTGCCGACCGCCGTTCGGCCTGCCTATGAAAACCAGCGAAATCTCTTTTCACGGTGAAATCTATTTCATTTGGACTGCCGCTGAGTATTTGGCGGCAGCAAAAGGGTTGATTGAGAATAAAAGCTGTGAAAAATGAGGAAAATATTACCACAAAGGATGGTGATTATATTTGGAGATAAATGTCATGGATGACAAAGGCCTGGTGGAGATCTGGCTGACCAATGCCGAGAAGAAGGATCAGAAGCTGCGCGAGAGTCTGAAAGACATCTATAAAGAATATAAAAAGAAAAAATATCTGGTTGCCGTGTTTGAGTCCGGGGAAAAAGACCTGTACGAGGGAACTCTGGACCTGCTGATTTATAACATGCACCGCAGTGCTCAGCTTGAGGTAAAGTGTGATAAAAAGCTGAGATTAGCAGAGCAATGAAAACTGCAGAAGATTTTTCCGCAGTTTTATTTTTTCCCCACTTGAGATGCCTGAACACACGTGTTACAATGTTATCTGCAAGTTGAAATGCGTATGAGATAACAATTGAAGAAAGGGATGCGTATGGAATTTGATATGACCATAAGAGGAGAAATCCTGCTGTATCAAAATGACACGGAGAAAGAATCCATAAATGTCGTATTTCATGATGAGACCTTTTGGCTGACACAGAGTGGAATGGCGGAATTATTTGACTGTTCGTCGGACAATATTTCCCTGCATCTGAAAAATATCTATGCAGAGGGCGAACTGGAACAAGCTGCAACTACCGAGAAATTCTCGGTAGTTCGGAAAGAGGGCGCAAGAACAGTCAACCGTACTCTTGACCACTACAATCTGGATGCCATCATCGCCGTGGGCTACAGAGTCAATTCCAAGAAGGCCACCCGTTTCCGCCAGTGGGCCACAAAAACGCTGAAAGAGTACATCCAGAAGGGATTTGTCCTCAACGATGATATGCTGAAAAACGGCCGTCCTTTTGGAAAAGATTACTTTGATGAGCTCCTTGAGCGCATCCGGGAGATCCGCGCCAGCGAGCGACGCGCCTATCAGAAGATAACAGATGTATTTGAGCAGTGCAGCTACGACTACGACAAGAACAGTGATACCACGAGAGACTTTTATTCCTTTGTGCAGAACAAACTCCACTTTGCTGTTACCGGAAAGACTGCGGCTGAACTTATTTCAGAAAGAGCTGCACTCGATAGTCCAACTATGGGTCTGACCACATGGAAAGGCGCTCCTGCCGGGAAGATACTCAAAAGCGATGTTCTTGTGGCCAAAAACTATCTGAACGAAAAGGAACTGTCCCGGCTTAACCGTCTTGTCACCATGTTCATTGACTATGCGGAGCTGATGGCTGAGGATGAACAGCTCATGTCCATGCAGGACTGGCTCAATGAAACGGACCGTTTCCTGCATAATAACCGCAGAAATGTACTGGACAGCAAGGGACGTATCTCACACGAAGCAGCGGTCAGAAAAGTCAGCGAAATCTATTCTGAATTTCGCAAAAAGCAGGATGCAGAGTACATATCTGACTTTGACCGCGAAACTGCCAGATACCTTAAGGGTGAATAAAAATGACCGAAATTTTTGACATCGCGGGTTATGTCCGCATTTCTGTGGACGATGAAAAAAATCAGAAAAATATCTCCATTGAAAACCAGAAGGCTATTATTGCCGACTATGTGAAAACCCGCTTCCCTGGTAGTAAGCTCACCTTCTTTGAAGACCGTGATCGCTCCGGCTACACCTTTGAGCAGCGTGAAGCCTATCAGGAAATGCGAAAGGGCCTCATGTCCCACAAGTACGACATTCTGGTCGTTAAGGATTTCTCTCGCTTCTCCAGACGGAACGGCAGAGGTCTGGTGGAACTGGAGGATCTTCGCGATGCCGGTGTGCGCATTATCTCCATAGGGGATTATATTGATTTTCCCAATGATGATGACTGGCTGAAGATACAGTTTCAGTTTGTGATCAACGAAATGCCCGTTACCGACACATCAAAAAAAGTGCGCAACGTTATAAAACGCAGACAGGCAGACGGGGAGTGGCTGTGCGCCGCCCCCTACGGCTACATCATCAACAAGCGCAAGGAATTTGAGATTGTCCCCACAGAGGCAGAAATCGTGCGAAGGATTTTCGAGTTATACAACAAGGATGGCTGGGGCTACAAGAAGATCGCAAACTACCTGACCGAGCAGGACATCCCGACACCTCGTATGTCGGAGCAGATTCGAAAAGAAGCGGACGGGACTGAATACAAACGGCAGGTCAGAGCAGCCTGGGCTATTGTGACCGTTCAGGGTATTCTGGATAATGATTTCTATATAGGCACATTTCGCCAGGGAAAGTACACTCGGGCCAAAATCAATGGCAAGGATATAAAGCGGGATGACGGAGAACACATCGTCATCGAAAATCACCATCAGGCAATCATCGACTACCGCACTTTCGCCACTACCCGGGCACTGCGCGAAAAGCGCAGCCGCTCAAACTACCGCGGCGTTAAGGTAAATGACAATGTGTATTCCGGCTTTCTGGAATGCGGCGACTGTGGAAGCCCTATGTTTTCCATGAGTCGTAGCGACTTGAAGCCTGCCTATACCTGCGGCAGCTATCACCGTCGGGGACTGAAGGGATGCACCAGCCACCATATCCGCACGGACTGTCTGGACGGGCTTTTGAAAGACTATGTGAAGAAACTGATGGAAAACTCAGCCTCTATGATCGACAAACTCAATCAGGACCTTGTCCGGGAGAGAGATGATATTGTGGAGACCGAGCAGTCAGCGGATAATCTGGCCGCGGTACTGGAAGACCTTATGGAGGAGATGAAGGTCACCCGGCGTCAGCGTATCCGGGAGATAATGAAAAAGCCGGAGCAGGAAGCCACCATCGAGGCCATCTACGATGAGTTGGAGAGCGAGCTGCAAAGAAAGATTGACGGACTTAACCGCCAGATCGACCTGCTTTCGGACAAGCGCAATACCATCATTCAGGTAAACCGGGCTGCCAAGACCGCTTTGGACGTGTTTGCGGACATCGAAAACAAGGAAATTCTGGAGCGAAACGATCTGGAACTTATCATAAGCCGTATACTGGTTTTCGAAGATCATCTTGAAATCCGGCTCCAACAGGATATAGATACTATGCTCCGGTGCAGCTCTGTGGAGAACACTGTAAATTTTAATTCAGGCATCGAAAATATCTTAAATTGCCGTCTGGTCCAGAGCGCAGCGCATCAAAAGGACAAGGTTTTCGATGTCAATGTTATCAGTGACGGTGACCCGCTGGAGATTTTCACCGACAAGGACGGGGAGCTGATTTTCAAGAAATATTCTCCCATTGGAGAGCTGACCGATTTTGCCGCACAGATTTGTGACAGCCTGAAAAAAACTACCGACGGCATTGCCGCAGTTTGTGACAGGGACAGCATTGTAGCCATTGCAGGCGGAGCAAGGAAGGAGCTTTTGGATAAGCCGGTATCCGCTCAGCTTGGCGAGATTATGGAGCAGCGCTCCGCCTACCGTCATGAAAGCGGCGGCAGCAGCCTGCCCGTTTCCGCTATGGACGAAAAATACTGCGTCTCCGTTGCCGCACCCGTTATAAGCGAGGGTGATGTTATGGGCTGTGTGCTTTTTATTTCCCCCAAGGGCAGCCAGCCGGGCACCGAGCTTGAATACAAGCTGGCCCAGACTGTGGCTATTTTCCTTGGTAAGCAGATGGAGACATGAGAAAATCCCATTCACCGAAAAAGTGAATGGGATTTTAAATTTATTTGAGTGCCACGGAGTTTTTACCGTAGAAAGTGCTGATATCCTCGTTGCGCCAGTCGGTGGGGTCTTGGGTAATATCGTCAAAGTAAAGTAGATAGGGCTTTACATCAAAGTCATCCAGCTTAACATCCTGCAGCTCTTCATCCTTTAAAAGCTCAAAACGTCTTACAGCGCTTTCATGGTAGGCCTTGGCATCGCCGGAAAGCAGGGTGCTCAAAGCGCCCACTCCGGTAAAGCTGCCGCCGTGAAGCATCGCCCCTGCGCAGCAGAGCGCCAGCACAAAAGCCGCCGTAAGAGCCGCCCCGACTTTTACGCTGTCCCCCCCGCTGCTCTTTTCCAGCCTGCCGGAGAGCCAGCCCAGCCAGTAAACAAGATTTACGGTCAGCAGCAGGAGATAGGCAAAATATATTATGTTCAGAACCCTCGGTTCGCCCACATTGCCCATGGCGTATATGGGTGGGCAGAACATGGCAGAAAAGAGGCAGAAGGAAAAAACGCTTACAAGCCCGGGCATAGAGTATCTATGTCCGGCTTTGTGCAGGGCAGGCCAGAACATGAAAACGAAAAACAAAAGCATGCCCAGCACCGGGAGAGAAAACCAGTCCGCCCCATATTCAAGTCCGCTTTCAAAGCTCATCAGCACGGCTTTTACTACGCCCGGCGTATTTTCCTGCGCCGCCTGACGGACGGCATTTCCCGGGGCGGCTATGCTTATGGCAAAGGACGCAAAAAACACCAGCATCGGAAGCAACAGCCGCCGCCAGTTTCTGTTTTTCACCAGCGCCATAAGTCCGACTGCTGCCACAAACAAAATGGCTGCGCTCAATGCAGTAACGTAATTGCCGCCGCCCAGCACAAGGCACATAAGGCACAAAGCCGCGGTTTTGCCCGCTCCGCCCTCTCTGACAAGGGCAATTGCCACAGCGCAGGCAGCCAGAGCAAGGCCGTGGAAGAAAACATAGTACACCGCGCCGTTGAACCAGTACAGCCCCTGCACCGGTGAGGGCATCAGCTGCACGGATATAAGTGATATAAGCGCCGCGGCAATATCCCCCAGCTCCCGCTCAAGCCCCAGAAGCCCTGAGAAGAAGGCACGGCAAAACATAAATGAGCCAAAAACAAAGGCCGCCAGCATAATAAGGGGGGTAAGAGCGTAAAGCCCCTCCGAGAAGACTGCGGGTTGTATGGACATCAGAAGAATGGCAGAGAATGTCCCCTGCCAGTTGAAATAGCTCTCCACAGTCTTTTCAAGTGCGCCGGAGAGCGCGGCAAAAAGGCTGCCGCTTTCCTTGTACGCAAGGTGAGCATAGGCGCCGTAGCTGAAATCATCAGCAGCAGGCACGGCATAGAAGCCAAGGGCCAGCAGCGGCACAAGTGACAGAAGCAAGGCCGCAATAAGAAGATATTTTATTAGCTTATATGATACTCTGCCTTTCACCTTTGCACCTCTGTCGCATTTATTCACATATATTATACCACAAAATGCCAAGGCCGCAAGATTTGCCTGCCTATATGACTTAGCCGCTCAGCGTTCTGTCACTGAGCGGCTCATTTTATTTTGCTTTTTTCCAGAAGAATGGCTCGGCCTCTTTTTTAAGGGCTTTGAGGATGCTCTCGCCCTCGGAGGTTCGCACGCACACATCGTAAAGCTCCGGATCGTTGCCGAAGGTACGCAGCTTTTCTATACCGCAGACCTCCCTCAGCTTTTCGAGCATGGCATGTCTGTCAGCATCCATGCTGAAAATACGCATATAGCCCATGCCCTTTTGCTCATGTCCATAGCGCATGACCTTGTACTTTTTGTCAAATCCTGCGGCTTTGAGCTTCTCGTAAGCTTCGTCCAGTTTCTCTTCCGTACCCATGCACAGCACATATATTACCGGCAGGCCCTCAGGCAGCTGGCGGTAGATATAGTTTCTGTAGTTGGATCTTCGCATATTTTCGTGTATTTCCCTGGTACTTTCGGCGATGTGCCGGTTGAATATCATGACGCTGTCGTCTATCACTGCACTTTGGAAAATGGAAAGCTCCTCATCCTCCAGAAGCTCAGTTATCTCCCTTGCCTGCTCATACTCAAGCTGCACCTTGGCAAGATAGCGTTTTTCCGCAGGGTCATACAAAACCGCGCCGTCCAGAAGTATAACTGGCATTTTAAAGCGGATGCTGCCGGCAGCCTCCCAGAAGGAGGCAGAGCTGTGCTGGCTTATGATGGAAAGGCGCACCCCGTCGTCAAGGATGCGGTTTATTTCAACCTTGCTGTACTCGGGCAATATAGAGCTTTCCGAATGGAGCACATCGTCCAGCGCGGCTACAAAGAGAGTGTCGCGCACTCTTCTTATGGGGATGCGCATGGCATTTACCCCCATGCCTATGCCGATGCCCAGAAGGGTTTCGGTAAGGCGCTGCAGAACGTAGCTAAGTGGGTTCTGGTTATCAAGATGCACCATTACGATGCAAAGGTATACAACTGCGGTAAAGTACGCCGCGTCACCATGCCCCAGCACCACCGAGCTGTACAAAGCCACGGCTATGCCGAAAGTCACGAGAGCGCAGTACCACACATAAGGGCAGTTGTGTGGGGCGAGGACAAAGTATTGAAGCAGCACCACCGGCAGCGCACAGGCGGCACCCACCAAGGTTCCGAACACATTGCGCACCGTGATCTCTCTGACGTTCCTCTGATACTGCTGCATGCCCTGCAAGGCTGCAATTATAATGAAAAAGGGCAGGCCCTCCACCCCGAGAAGAAGATACACGGCCATACTCAGGCCCACAGCAGCGGCAGACTTTACAATCCGCATACCTATGCGGGGGAAATGACTTTTTATTGTGTGCATAATATCCTTTTAAAAAACAATACCTCTCGAATAATTGTCCGTGAATAGTATCACAGAGACAATGCTATTTCAAGAGGTATTATATGAATTATTTTATCCCTTTACCGCACCGCTGGTCAGGCCGTTGATTATCTGCTCCTGGAAGAGCACATAGGCCAGAATGGAGGGCACGATGGAGATAACGATGGCAGCGTACATGGAAACATAGTCGGTGGAGAACTGATTTGTAAAGTATCGGATACCCACCTGTATGGTACGCAGCTTGTCTGATGAAACGATAAGGTTTGCAAAGACGAACTCATTCCAGCAGGTCAAAAACTGGAAGGTGGCGGCGGTGACGATACCGGTGCGGCTCAGCGGCAGAATTATGCGGAAAAATCTTCCGAAAAAGCCGCAGCCGTCAATATAGGCCGCCTCTTCTATCTCCATTGGGATAGAGTCCATCAATCCTCTTATTATGACCGTGGACATAGGTATGCCTATGGCGCAGTAGAGCAGTATCATGCCGCCGTAGGTATTGTAAAGACCCAGCTCGTTGATAATGACAAAGTACGGCACCATCAGGGCGTTCAAAGGCACAAGAATACCGATGGTGAAAAGCAAAAACAGATTTTCACGGCCCTTGAAACGAAAACGGGAGATACCGTATGCGCTCATACTGGCAACAGCCACGTTGAGCAAGGTGGCGGACAGACCTACAAACACGGAGTTGAGGAGCATTCTGTCCAGATTTGCAACTTGCAGGGCGTTTTTATAGTTCTGCCACTGCCAGACCTTGGGCAGACTGAAGGGTGACTCTGCCAGAAATTCAAAGTTTGTCTTCAGAGAGGATACTATAAGCCATCCCAGAGGGAAGAGAGTGTACACTGCAAAGAAAATCATGAGTGCCCACTTGAGGATGAGAAGGATATAGTCCTTTGCGCTCTGGGGTTTCATTTTGCGTGCCATTATCTTACCCCCTTTCCCAAGCGCTTACGTTCTTCAAAGAGCTTTCGTATGCACACAATGAACACCGCGCCTACCACGATAAGGATAATCGCCGAGGCACTGGCCATGCCGTAGTTTGCATCCTGCAGCTTCTTGTAGAGATAGAGGACGATTGTGGAAGTGGTGCCGGCGGGCTGTCCGTTTGTGAGCATATATACCTGCTCAAACTGCCTCAGGCCCATGACGCTGGCAAGGGTGACACAGGTGAGAAGGGAGCTTCTTTTTATAAGGGGGATGGTGATATGTATGGCCTGCTGGAAGTCGCTGGCGCCGTCTATGGTGGCGGCTTCATAGTAGTCCTGATCTATGGTGCTTATGTCCGCCATCATAATTACCATATAATAGCCCACATAGAACACCCAGTATATAAGCACCGCCGGAAAGGCGGTCTTAATGCCGCCCAGCCAGTCACAGGCCAGATGCCCTGCGCCGACTGCGGTGAGGATACCGTTGAGAAGGCCGCTTTCTGCATTGTAGACGCTGCGCCACAGGGTAGCCAGCGCAATACCGGAAATGACCTGGGGGAAGAAGTACACCGTGCGGAAAAACTTCCAGCCCCTGGGCTTGCGGGAGAGGATTATTGCCATGAGCATGGCCAGAGGCACCTGTATACAGGCGGCCACACCGGCCCAGATGACATTGTTTATAACAGAGCGTACAAAGGTCTTGTCCTTGAATAAAAGGGCAAAATTTTTCACTCCGTTGAAATGTGCAGAGGTTATGCCATTCCACTTGAGAAGGCTGACAACTGCCACATATATGACGGGGATAACGAAAAACAGCACTACCAGCGCAACAGCGGGAGCCAGAAACGCCACCAGCGCGCGTTTATCGGATCTTGTAAGCTTCACTCAAACACCTCCTGGGGATCATTGCAGAAAAGAGACAAAGGGTGCGGCATAGCCGCACCCTGTGTGCGTTTTTGTGTTATCAGGCCATATCAATGGCGGTCTGGAGCATGTCAACGAAGCCCTGAGCGTCAACCTGATCGAGAACCAGTGCGGAAACTGCTTCGGGGAATGCAGTGGCGAAAGCTGCGGGGAATGCGCCGTTTACGTGGAGAACGGTGTAGCTTGCGTCATTGGCGATCTGGGTGAACTTCTTGGAGATGTCGTTTGCATCCTCAGAGGGGGTGTACTTTGCAAAGAACATGGAGCCTGCGGACAGGGACCACTCAGCCATACGGTCAGGATCGGTGATGTACTGGAGGAACTTGATAACTGCCTCTTCCTTGGCGGGGTCATCCTGCTTTGCGCAGAGAACAAAGCTCTGAACGGTGGTCACAAGACCGGCAGCCTCGCCCTTGCCGCCTTCATAGACGGGGTTGGTGGCAACATCAACAACGTCAGCCAGAAGCTGTCCGTCAACTGCGTTGTCTTCCTTGTAGAAGTTGGCAATCCACCAGGGACCGTTGAGGTAGAGAGCGGTGTCTCTTGCGATGAAGTGGCCGTTTACGTCACCTGCACCGGCGGAGATTGCGCCGTCAAAGGTGTACTTGTACATTTCCTTGAGAACTTCGGCAGCCTCAACGAAAGCGGGATTGGCAAGACCGTCTGCATAGACATCGGCGCCGCCGATAGCCTCAACCAGCAGAGAGTACCAAAGCATGGAGGTCCATGCGTTCTCGCCTGCCATCTGGCCAACAGCGTTGTAGCCGGCAGCCTTTACATCCTCAAACATCTTGAACATCTCATCCCAGGTGGTGGGGAAGGTATCCCAGCCGGCCTCAGCGAGGATTGCGGTGTTGTAGCAGATGGGGAAGATTGCGCTTTCAAAGGGGATAACGGAGACCTTGCCGTCGATGGTCCATGCATCAAAGCAGCCAGGGGCAAAGGTGTCTTTCCAGCCTGCATCCAGATAGGGAGTCAGGTCCATGAACTTGCCGGAAGCGGTGTAAAGCTCAACATCGGCCAGAGTGTCCATGGTGATGATGTCGGGAACATTGCCGGTGGTGACGAGAGTACGGATCTTGTCACGGTAGGCCTGATAGTCGGTCTGCTCTTCGATGACGACCTTGATGGAGCCGGCATTCTCAGCATTGAAGTCCTCTACCAGTTTGCTGAAGTAAGCTGCCTTGGAGTCGGTGCCGACCCAGATGCTGGGGAAGTTGATGACGATCTCTTCGTCTGCTGCGAAGGCAGGAACGGAGAGTGCGAACACCATGGTCAGGGTCAGAAGCAGTGCAATGATCTTTTTCATGTGTTGTCTCCTTTTCGTTTTTATTTTAATTTTTAATTAACAACGTTAATTAATTTGGAACAATATAAAAGGCACGCGGCCTTACAAGCAAATTATATCGGTCATTATCCCATTTGTAAAGGCTTTAATCCCCGTCTATTTGTAGATTTATTTTTGCAAATTTTGTGCACTTCTACAAAATTTAAAGAGGAAAGTCCTGTAGTGGACTTTCCTCCCGGAAAATGTTGTAAATAAATTAACTGTTATAAGCAAATATCTTATATGCTGTTTTGAACTCTGTCAGCAATAGTCTGCGGCCAGTTTTTCAAAGAGCGGTGCAAAGCAGGAGTCCACCCTGTAAAAAACAGGGGGCTTGCCCAGAGGCGCATCCACCGTCACAGTGCCGGAGAAGTCCTCCCCGCTCCACATATGCCGCCACTCACCCTCCGGCAGCCAGACAGTACGCTTTGTCTCCCCCTGCTTCACAACAGGAGCAACCAGCACATCGCTGCCCAGAAGATAGCTGTAGTTCTCTCTCTGATAGGCTTTGTCCTCATTGGGCGCCGCCATAAAAAGACCGCGCATGACAGGCAGGCCCAGTGCGCTGTTTTCCTCAACGCAGTGGCGCATATAGGGGAGAAGCCCGGTATGGAGCCTTGAAAGCCTTGCGGAAGCAGAGATAAGCTCCTCATCAGAGTAGAGCTGCACATTGGTGTCGGGTCTGTTGCCCTCGTGGGTGCGGAGAACCGGGGTAAAACAGGCAAATTCCAGCCAGCGCAGTAAAAGCTCCTTATCCCTTGCCAGATGGAAAAGGGTAGTGTAGCCGCCGGCATCACAGGTGTGCACACCGTAGCCGCTCATGCCAAGAGAAATTGCGGCAGTGATGACTGAGGGAAGGCCATCGTCCTCAGACCAGTCAACACACTGATCACCGGCCCAGATTAGGGTGGCGTAGCGCTGGCTTCCGGCAGCACCTGCGCGCATGAAGAACACGCAGTCACCCAGAAGTCCGCTTTCCTCAACGGCTTCACGGTTGCACTTTGCCCAGAGCATGGGCCACTCGTTATGGGCGGTCATGCCGCTCTCGCCGTTGGCACAGACAGCGTCCGCCGGCAGGTATTCGCCGAAGTCCGCCATCCAACCCTTAAAGCCCATGCCGATAAGGTTTTGCTTGATGACGTTTTTGTACCACTCAAAGGCTGCGGGACTGGTAAGATCCACCACGCCGCAGTCAAACTCGCCAAAGTCGAAAAGGTAATCGCTGCCGTCTGCTTTCTTTACAAAATATCCCTTTTCGGCAGCCTCCTTGAAAAGTACGCCCCCCTCCACAAGATAGGGGTTTATATAGCCCATCCATGCACTGGCATCATCGTGGATCACCTCGTCCAGATGGGGGTACATTTCCTTGTTCCAGCGCCAGTCCCACTGAAGGCGCTTGCCAAAGGAGGTGACTCGCTTGCCCTCCCAGTCCTGTATCCACACGGCGGACACGTCCATGCCCGCGGCCTTGCAGCGTTTTTCAATGTCGGTGGTGCGCTCGGTGCCGCCCTGTATGCCAAGCCAGACACCCTTCATGGCCCAGTCGGGCAGAACAGGCTGGCGGCCAAGAAGCCCGGTGAGCTTATAAAGAAGCTCTGCATAGCTCTCCCCTGCGCTCAGCACGAGAGACAGCTCCCCGCTCCATATCTCAAGCTCGTGATAGTCCTCCTCACGAAAGTCCATAACACTGTAGCAGTAGTTTTCCAGATGGGCAAAGTACAGCCTTGAGGAAATAAAGGTGGGCTGGGGGAAGAAGCTGGTGTGGTAGTCTCCGCCGCCGCCGTCCTCGCAGTCGGCAAGGCGGGTGACTTCGGTGAGCTTATTGCGGCCAACACCCTGCTCCCGTGTCCAGATGGGGTAGCTGCGGCCTCTCAGGTCTATAAAGGAAAACTGCTCGCCGCCGCCGAGAATGTGCTCTTTTGCATCTGCCTCAAAGCGCAGCCAGATGCGGTTGGCCTTATCGCTTTTGCCCTTTATCCGCAAAAGTCCATCCTCCACGCTCAGGCTCAGGCAAAAGTCGCCCATAGCCTCGCTGTGGAAGCAGAGCATATCCTTCCCGCCGCCTGTGAAGTGCATGGCGTCACGCTCCATGAGGCTGTCGCGGATTTTGAAGTTGCCTCTGTACATGCTTATATGCTCGTGCCCTGTGCCAAGGAATACTGCGGGGGCATTTTCGCTGTGGCTGATGATGCATCTTTCACCCAGAAAAAGCTGGAAGCCTCCCTCAAAAACCTCTGTTCTCAGCATATTTTTCTCCTTATTCGTTATACCACTGGTCGATATTACTGTCGTCCATATCCTCTGTGATTTTTTTGAAAACGGGCTCGATAATATAGCTCATGGAAAGGGACACCGCCCCCGGCAGAAGCGGGATTATAGCGGGCATCAGCCAGCATACCGCAATGGTCAGCGCCAGCATGAAAATAAGCCCCAGCGTGCGCCAGAGATTTTTCACGCACAGATAGTACACATAGCTGATAGTGGCTTTGGTGGTATTTTCAAAGCGGGAAACATAGGCGAAAAACCATGGCAGCGGCATTACCGCCGGGATGAACATGAGCTTTACAAACATGCTCATAAGTCCGGAAGCATTCTCCCCCATCATGGTGACGGCCACATTGTTGGCGATGAAGACCAGAGCGTAGACTATGTATAAAAGCCATATTTTGAAGCTTGCAAAAAAATTTGACCTGAAAGCCTTGAAAAAGGTTTTTACCAGTCTGCCCCGCTCATGGCGGATGGACTTGACAGTCACATAATAAAGCGCGGTGCTGGACGCGCCGATCGTGATTATGGGGACAGAACATACAAACCACATAAGGCCGGCAAGAATAACATCCGTCAATGCGGACAGCACGCGGCCTATTCTGGTTTCTTCAAAATGTTTTCTCATTTCTCTATACCTCACTTCGACCAGTTTAATTTATAAGTTTAACAAAGTCAATGGCCAAGTCTATTGACATCAGTCAAATTCGCCCTTAAAATCAAAGTGTATATTTAATTAACTCTTTTAATCAGGAGTGAGAAACCATGTGGAAAGAGCTTCTTTATCCCCTTATCCCCGGTCTTGAGGACATGGTGAAAAAGGCTGTTCCTTTCGTGACAGCAGTAAAGCGTGAAAAGCTTTATACCGCCAGCCACGGCAGTGTAAAGGTGAAGGAAAAGGAGACTGCGCGCATTCCACTGACAGGGCTTGAAATGCTGGAGGGCGGGCTTGCTTTCTCCGGCGGAGGACACAGGCTCGAAGCAAGGCTTGAGCATACAGCCCGTGACCTTGACCTTTATCTTCATGGGGAAGAGGGCTGGGCCTATGAGTTCTGCCTGCCTGCTATGGACGGCGAGGCCGTGTTCGGCGGCGGTGAGCAGTACAGAAAGCTCAATCTCAGGGGCGAAAAGGTGGTAAACTTCGTGTCCGAGCATATAAAGGCCGCCACCATTGCCCAAAAGGCGCTGCTGCCCCGCTTTCTCTACCGCGAAAAGGAGCACAGTGAGATCGGCTCCTACGCGCCCATGCCGGTTTTTGTAAGCGACAAAAGCAGACTTTTTCTCTTTGACACCGATGCCGACGGTTACTCCCACTTTGGCAATGGGCACTATACCTTCAGCTTTGACTTTTGCCCCGAGGCCATACATATTTCATACCGCGAAAGCCTTGCAGAGCTTACAAAGCGTATAAATGAGCTTTGTCCCAGCCGCCAGTACATACCCCAGTGGTGCCACGAGGGCATGATACTGGGCATTCAGGGCGGGGACGAGGTAATAGTTGAAAAGGCCTTTGCCATGCTGGATGCAGGAGCCAAGGTCAGCGCCGTGTGGAGTCAGGACTGGTCCGGCGAGAACATAACCGCCATGGGCAAGCAGGTGTGGTGGAACTGGGAGGCGGACGGAAAACTCTACCCCAGACTGGCGGAGACTATACAAAAGCTCAGAAGCCGAGGCATTCGCTTTCTGGCCTATATTAACCCTTATCTTGTCAAGGATAGCACACTGTATAAGCACTGTAAAGAAATGGGCTATCTTATAAAGCGCAGAGACGGGGATATATACCATATCAAATCCACCACCTTTGATGCGGGTATGCTGGACCTTACAAACCCTGAAGCTGTCCGCTACATAAAGGATACGCTCATAAAAAAGAACATGCTGGAGTTGGGCGTTTCCGGCTGGATGGCTGACTTTGGCGAGTATCTGCCTGTTGACTGTGTGCTTCACGATGGGGATCCGGCAAGGCTGCACAACCGCTGGCCGGTGCTTTGGGCGAAACTGAACCGGGAGGCCATTGAGGAATACGGCGATGAGGATGTGATGTTCTTCACCCGCTCCGGCTACCTTGGTATACAAAACTACGCCCCCATCATGTGGAATGGCGACCAGCACACCGACTACACGAAGGACTACGGCATGCCCTGCGTGATGCCCGCCAGCTTCTCTCTCGGCTTTTCCGGTGCGGGCATGGTACACAGCGACATCGGCGGTTTCTTCTCCTTCGGCAAGCTCAAGCGCGACGGGGAGCTTTTCACCCGCTGGATGGAAATGTGCTGCTTCTCACTGCTTATGCGCAGTCACGAGGCCATACGCCCCTGGGCCAACGCCCAGTTTGACGCGGATGACGTGAAAGAGCACACCGTGCGCCTTACAAATATCCACGCTGCCCTTGCCCCGTATATTTCCCACTGTGCCGAAAAGGTCAGCGAGGGCATCCCCGCCATGCGTCCGGATTTCTGGTCTGTCGGGACTATGGAGGCTTGCCGGGATGAATACGCCTACTTTCTGGGGGACGAGCTTTTCGTTTGTCCGGTTATAGAAAAGGGCGCGAAAAAAAGAAGGGTACACTTACCTTCAGGACAGTGGCGGCACTTCTGGACCGGAACAGAATACGAAGGCGGAAAAAGCTATGACATAGCCGCTCCCCTTGGAAGGATACCTGTATTTTACCGTGCCGACGGCGGCTTTGCAAACCTCTTCCGCAGGGCCGCAGCAGATATAATTTAAGCATTTTTGAGGTGAAAATCATGGAAAACTCCTATATTTCACGCACCAGCGGCATCGGTGCAAAGGACAAGATAGGCTACGCCATGGGTGACGTGGCCTCGCTTCTGGTATTCGGTCTGGTGCAGAGCGTTCTTCAGAAGTATTATACCGACGTTCTGGGCATAGGCGTTGTGAGCATCATGCTGATGTTCATCGTCGCCCGTGTGTGGGACGCCATCAATGACCCCATCTGGGGCAGGATAGTGGACTCCATTCCCGCCGCTGCGGACGGACGCTACCGCCGCTGGATGAAGTCGCTGGCAGTACCTGTGGCGCTGTCTGCGGTTTTGATGTTTGTAAAGATTCCGGGGCTGAGTGAGAGGGGCTATCTTATCTACGCCTATGTGACCTACATTCTCTTCGGCATGCTCTACACCGGCATCAACATCCCCTACGGTTCCATGGCGCAGGTAATCACCTCTGATGAGAGGGAGCGCTCCTCACTTTCCGTTTTCCGCTCCATGGGTTCCACCTTCGGTGCATTTCCTGCCATGGTGCTGATAAGCTTCTGCTATGTAAAGCTGGAGGATGGCCGCTCCGTCATGTCCTACAGCAAGATACTCTCCGGCGTTATCCTTATCTCCGTGCTGAGCGTGCTTGCCTACCTTCTCTGCTACCGCTGGACCACTGAACGTGTACCCACCCAGCCTGTAAAGGGCGAAAAGGGGCAGACCATGAAGGTGCTGAGCATTCTTCTCAAAAGCCGTCCCTTCATGGCAATATGCCTTGTGGGAATGCTGTTTCTGGCAGCGCAGATGTTCTCCCAGAGCTACTACACCTATCTTTTCAATTACTACTTCAATGCGCCCCAGCTTTCCATGCTGCCCACCGTGTGCCAGTATCTGCCTGTTGGCATAATCATGCTTTTTGCGGGCAGGCTGGGCGCTAAGTTCGGCAGGCGTGAGCTTTGCGCCTACGGCATGCTGGCGGCAGGTCTGTGCAATCTGGTTCTTTATATGATGGGCACGGCCAATGTGTGGATTTTCCTGGGTGTATGTCTTATCTCCGGTATAGGAAATGCTTTCATCTTCCTTCTGGTGTGGGCCATTGCCGCCGATGCCATAGACTATAACGAAGTAAACTACGGCCTGCACGATGAGGCCACAAGCTATGCCTTCTTCACCTTCATGAGAAAGCTGGGGCAGACCATTGCAGCCATTCTCGTGAATGTGGCCCTTCTGCGCATCGGCTACACCGACAATGTGCTCAACACCGCAAACATTACCGGCGATACTCTCAGCAGCATGTACGCATACTCCGTGCTGGTGCCTGCCGTGCTGTATGTGCTTATTTTCTTCATTCTCAGATGGATGTATCCTCTGGGCAAAAAGGAGATAGACGCACTTCGGGTGAAAAAGGAAGAAGCATTGAGAAAACTCAGCGAGGGCAAATAAATGATTAAATCGCCACGGCTTTTGCCGTGGCGATAAGCTTATATTCAAATCTTTTCTATCTCTTCCGGGTACTTAAGCCCCCAGCTACGGCGCAGAAGATAACCTTTCTGTCCACATTGGCAATGTTGCCGGTGCCCATGACTCCTATTCTCATTTTCCCGTTCCTTTCAGGCTGCGAAGCTTTTTCATGGTATCGTTATATTTTCCGTACTGCTCATAAAGTTCATCATATATTTCAAACAGCTGTCGGTAAACTTCAGTATTCTTTTCCACAGGACGGTATATCAGTTTTGCTTCTCTGCGGTAGCCTTCGCACAGCGCCGCCACATTTTCAAAGCCTCCGCCGTTTTCAGATGCCGCCAGCCCCAATATGGCAGAGCCCAGTGAGGCGGAATAAGGCTCTTCTATCACATGGATGTCCATACCGAAAACATCCGCATATATCTGCATAAGCAGTTCATTTTTCAGGGGTATGCCGCCGGAGGCGTATATCCTCTCCACCTTTACGCCGCTTTCAATTATAGCTTTTACTGTTTTCCACGCCCCGAATGCCGTGGCCTCAATAAAGGCGCGGTAGATGTCCTCCGGCCTTGTCTCCAGCGTAATGCCGCAGATAAGGGAGGAAAGCTCAAAGTCCATAAGCACCGAACGCACGCCGTTTATCCAGTCCAGCGCCACAAGGCCGCTCTCACCGGGTCTTTTCTCCGAGGCTTTCCGGCTCAGGTACTGCTGTATATCCATGTCCCGCTCTGCCGCCTCGTCAAAATAGGCTTGGGGCACCATGTTTTTGCAAAACCATGCAAAAAGGTCGCCCACCGCGGCCTGTCCGCCCTCATAGGCGTTCATGCCGGATGTGATGCCATTGGGCACAACCCCGTTCAGGCCACGGACCTCACGGTACTCACTGCCCTGCATTATGATGCAGGTGGAGGTGCCGATAATCAGAAGTACCGCCCCTGCCTCGGTAGTCTTGCTGCCGATGGCAGTCACATGGGCATCCACAGCAGCGGCAGATACCGGCGTACCCTCCAAAAGTCCCGTCAGCCTTGCGCCCTCAGCGCTGAGACCGCCCACCGCGTCTCCCGCCATCACCACATTCGAAGGCAGCTTTTCATGGAGCTTAAAAAGCCTTGGGGACACTTTTTCAAGAAAGGCTGCGTCCACATCGCCCTTTTCAAGGCTGTAGTAGGTTTTGAAGGCGGCTGCACAGTAGCCCCGGCTCTCTTTCCCCGTAAGCTGCCACACAAGCCAGTCCCCCACCTCAATAAGCCTGCCGCAGTCCTCAAAAAGCTCAGGCGCCTCATCGGCTATCTGGGCAGCCTTGGGCAGATAGTGCTCTGCCGAGATATATCCGCCAAACCGGGAAAGCCATGGAACATTCCCGCTTTCCGCAAGGCGCTGCATACGCTCTGCCTGTCTGGCAGCTCCATGGTGCTTCCACATTTTTATATAAGCGTGGGGCTCTGAGGCATATTGGGGAAGCTCACAAAGGGGCAGCCCTTCTGCCGTAGTGGGGAGCATAGTGGTACTGGTGACATCCAGCCCCAGACCTATCACCTGCTCCGGGCTTACGCCGCTTAGCTTCAGTATCTCCGGTATGGTGGCGCCGAGCGCCTCCCTGTAGTCAGAGGGGACCTGCAAAGCCCAGTCCGGCGGCAGCTGCCTGCCTGAAGGCAGCTTGTCCGAAAGCACGGCGTTGGGATATTCGTAAACGCAGGAGGCCACAGCCACCCCGTCCGACACCCGCATGAGCACGGCGCGGGCTGAAAGTGAGCCGTAGTCTATGCCGATGGTATATTTTTCAGAGGAATTTCCGTACAAGTCCATATTCTGCGCCTCCGGATTATTTTTCAAAAGGACAGCGAAAAACGCTGTCCTTTACTCTTTTCATATATGCAACCTAATATTCTCGCCCCGGATGCCCACATAGGCACCCTTTGCACACTGAGGGGAATCCGGATGGCAGAGAAGCCACTTGTTTTTCATCCACAGAAGCCTGCCCTCGCCACTGGCATCGGCATAGCTTTTTTCAAGGGGCTGATTTGTGCCTTTTTCCAGTATCACAAGGCAGCGGAAGCCCTCCTCACTTACGCGGCAGGGCGCAAAATGCAAAACTCTCGGGTAAATCTCCACCGGCACACCGGCAGGCAGATAAAAGCCAACGAGTTTTTTTACATCGAGTGTATAGTTTTCCATGTCCTCAAAGCGGGCCAGAAGCAGCACCGCACCGTCCCCGGTGCAGAGGTTTATCTCGCTGCATTTATGGTATTCCTCGGCGTTGAGGGTATAGCCGCGGCCGTTGCAGTAGCCGGCCTGAACGGGCATTTCTCCGAATAGCTCCGCGCCCATAGCCTGCACCACGTCCAAAGCTTCAAGTTTTGGATCTGAGGCTACATAGCAGTTGCCCTCCGGGGGGATTTCCGTTTCGCCAAGGCAGGCGCTGAGCCTGCTTGTATCAAAGCCCGTGAGCACCCGGCCATAGGCCTTGAATTCATCGTCAAAAACGCTCACAATTCTGAGCAGGGGATTTTTTTCGCGCAAAAAAGCTATAAAGTCCTTCACAAAAGACCACCTTTATCCAAAAAATCCTCTACCGCCAGCACACCGGCGGCAATTCTTTCAAGAGTGCAGTTATACTGACTTTTCTCCACGGCTATGCTGTGTCCTGCGTCCACGCCTTCGCGCACCTCGGCAATGAGCTTTGAAAGAAAGTAGCTGTTTTCAAACATCCTGCCGTAAAGCACTATTTTGCCGGGGTCGAGTATGTATATAACGCTTTTGAGGGCATTGCCCAGCACAAGCACCGCTTTATCCACGATCTCCGCCACGCCCTCATCGCCGTAACTGGCAGCGTCCAGCACATTGTCAATACTGATTTTTTCAGGCTCACCCCGGCTCATATTCCAGAGCACCGGGGTTTTTTCAGGGGAGAGCATGGCAATAGCCTCTTCCCGGATGGCGGTGGGAGATGCTATAGTCTCAAGACAGCCGCATTTACCGCAGGTGCAGGGCTTGCCGCCCCGCTTGACTACCGGGATATGACCTATCTCCGCGCACTGCTGGGAGCTTCCGGTGCATATCCTGTCGTCCATTGACAAGGCTGCACCGATACCGTACTCACAACGCAGGAAGAACTGGGAATGACTGTTTTTATTTTTGGACAAAAACATATGGGCGGCAAAAAGAGCACGCACGTTGTTGGAGAGCACTGTAGGCAGGGCCATGTACTCCTCAAATCTGTCGCAGATGGGAAAATCCTCTGCGTCCAGTGCGCCAAAGCTGTTGTGCAGGCTTCTCCCGTCAGGGGAGGTAACGCCGCGGATGGCAATGCCAAGGCCCACAATATTCTCCCTGGCAAGCTTGTTTTCTTTCACAAGGCTCATAAGCCTTACAGATATTTCTTTCACCGTCTCCTCTGCCGGGGCAGGAGAGTTTATTTTCATTTCCTCACAGAAGATAACGCTGCCATCCAGCCACACGGCGGACAAAAGCGCCTGATTGAGGTTTATAAGTACGCCCAGGGCGCATCTTGCACGGCTGTTAAGCTCCACCATCACTTCACGGCGGCCCACACCGTCACTGGGCAGGGTGCGCCCTTCCACGACTATGCCTTCCGCTATCATTTCGCCTACTATCTTCGTGATAGCAGCGGGAGTGAGCTTTATGCTCTCTGCCAGTCGCTTACGGGATATACTGCCCTGTTCGTGGAGTATTCTGAGGGCTGCGCTGCGGTTGGTGCGCTTTACACCCATCATATTGTCGCCTTCGTGTAGCATGGTGCGCCTCCGGATATCAGTCGTGTTTTGCAGGGGCGTAGGGTTCGGGATTTATGCGGCTTCTGAGCAGAATAAGCGCGGCCCCAGCCAACACGATAAGTATACCAAGGAGTTTTTTTGCGGTCAACTGCTCGTTTAGGAAAAATACGCCGATAATGCAGCTGACAACGGGCATCAGAAGAAGATACAGCTTCACTACCCACACCTCGTGGGTCTTGAGATTGCGGTAGTAGAAAAAGTATATGCCTGTCTGGGCAAGGCCGCCCAGTGCCACGAAAAACCAGAAGCCGGGGATGCAGCCGATGACGGAGGGGTTTATATCCCCTCTGGCAAAGCCGAAGACGGCAAACAAAAGCAGGACCACAAAATTATTGTAGTAGGAAATAGAGTCGGAGTCCTTTTTGTACTTTTCCTGCGCTGCCTTTATTATAAAGGCGTTGGCAGTCACACAAAGGGCGCTGAGGATAAAGAAAAGGTCATGCACATTCAGGGCAAAGCCTGAGAAATCCACACCCAGCACCAGAAGAACCCCTGCAAGCATCACAAAGGTGCCTGCCCAGTCGGAGGGGTAGAGCTTCTTCTTGTAAATGAGCACCGTGGCTATATTCACCATCAGCACATCAGTTTTCAAAAGGGCTGTGCCGGTGCTCAGAGAGCCGCCGGCATAGCCCAGATTTGCAAACAGATCAAGAAGAAAACCGAACACTCCGATAACTATGAGGATAAGTACCGTCCTCCCCTGCCGGAAAAGCGCCAGAAAGTTTCCCGTGGCGCAAAGCTGCGCCGTCAGAAACACCAGAGCACCCATGCGCAGCAAAAAGCCCGCAGCATAGGGGGAGGCGGTGGCATCCACCATTATCTTGGACACGGCATAGTATATTGACCACGCGATGACCATGCCGCCTATCATAACGGTATTCTTAAGTCTTGTATTCATTTGAGATTTTCAAACATCTCCCGAAGCTTGGCTTCATCCAGCTTTACGGGGTTATTGTTCATAAGGGGATGGACGGCGCAGTCATGCACCAGCTTGTCCATGTCCACCTCGCCAAGGTCGGAAAGCCTGCGGCGAAGCCCGGCCAGCTCCTTGAGTGTAGCTATGCGCTCAGCCAGCTCCTCGCAGTCGCGAAGACCCACAGCACGGGCAAGATACTCAAGGCGTGCATCTGCGTTTATACGCACAAGGCTGTCCAGTGTGAAGGCACAGGCCTCACCGTGGGGCAGATGATAGTCCTCCGCCAGAGGGTAGGAGCAGGCGTGGCTTGCAGCAGTCTTGGGCAGGGCAAAGGCCAGACCACCCAGAAGTGCTGCCAGAGCCATGTTGGAACGGGCGTCCATGTCGCCCCCGTCCAGATATGCCTTTTCAAGGTTATTAAGCACCAGACGCACGCTCTCAATGGCCATAAGGTCTGAGATGGGCTGGTGGTTACGGCTCCAGTAGCCCTCAAGGGCATGGGCCATGGCGTCAAGGCCGGTGTTCATGGTGGTGCGGGGAGGTACGGTGGCGGAAAGCTCCGGGTCAACTATGGCAACGCGGGGCATGAAGACCGGGTTATTGATGGTCTTTTTCTCCTTGACGTTGCTGACGACGGATACCTGAGTGACCTCGCTGCCGGTGCCGGCGGTGGTGGGCACGGCGATAATGGTAAGGCGCTTTTCGGGGAAGGGGCGCTCGCCCTTGTAGTAGTCAAGAGCGCAGCCCTCGCCCAGAGCCACGGCTGCTGCAAACTTTGCGGTGTCAATGGCGCTGCCGCCGCCGATGCCGATAACAGCGTCGGCCTTCACTTCCCTTGCAAGGCGCACAGTCTCTTCAATACCGGAAAGCTGGGGGTTTTCCTCAACGCCGGAGAACACGGCGCAAACCTCATTAAGCTCTGCCATGAGCTTTTCGGCCTTTGGCGCAAAGTGCCTGCCGCACACAATCACACAGCGCTCTGCCCCAAACTCGCGGAGTATCCCGGCAAGCTCAGAAAACTTGCCCGCTCCGAAGTATATCTTGACAGGCTGTGTGTAGATGAAGGACTCAACCATAGATCTTGTCCTCAATGGCGGCGACCTGAGCGCTGAACTTCTTCATGTTTTCCTTGCGCCAGTCTTCAAGATCCTGGCACCACTCGGTTGCAAGGAAGGTCTTGACCATCTCAAGGGCCATCTCAGGGCCGACGATCCAGCCGCCCATGCAAAGGACCTTGGCATTGTTGATGGCGCGGGCCATCTTTGCAGAGTACACGCCCTCGCAGGCCACGGCGTGAACGCCCTTGTACTTGTTGGCAACAACGCTCATGCCTGCGCCGGTGCCGCAGATGAGGATGGCTCTTTCATATTCGCCGCTCTGCACCAGAGGTGCAACCTTGTCGGCAACGGCGTAGTAGGGCATCACATTGTCCAGATCCTGAGTGCCAAGGTCTGCAAAATCAGCGCCGCACTCGGTGAGATATGCCTTGATGGCCTCTTTCACGGCAAAGCCGGACTTATCACTGCCAATGGCGATTTTCATAGTTTTATCCCTTTCTCCTCACTTGAGGCTGACGGCCTTTCTGGCCTTTGCAACTATATTCTCTACAGTAAGACCCAGTGCCTCACGCAGGTAGGGCATCTTGCCCACTTCGCCGAAGCGGTCTTCCACGCCGAGAGCGCAGACGGGGATCTTCTCTTCTGCCAGAGCTTCCACAACGGCAGAGTGCAGACCGCCGATCACATTGTGGTTTTCCACGGTGAGCACAGCGCCGGTCTTGCGGGCGGAGGCGATGACGGCTTCCTTGTCGATGGGCTTTATGGTGTGTATATTGATAACTTCACAGTTGATGCCCTCACTCTCAAGAAGCTTTGCAGCCTCAAGAGCGTCGGCGGTCATGAAGCCGGAGACGAAGATGCTAAGGTCCTTGCCTTCGCGGACAGTGTCGGCCTTGAAGAGGTCAAACTTATAGTCTGCGGGGAAGATGTCGGGCAGTTCCTTGCGGTAAAGGCGTATGTAAACGCAGCCATTGTAGTCATTTATCACGGGCATGGCGGCGCGAAGCTGCACAGCGTCAGCAGGCTCAAAGATTACAACGCCGGGGATGGAACGGAGAACACCGATGTCCTCCATGCTCATGTGGGTGCCGCCGTTGAGCTCGGCGGAGATGCCGGGGTCAGTGCCGACGACTTTCACATTCTGCTTTGCGTAGGAGATGGAGATGGCGATCTGGTCGCAGATTCGCCTTGTGGCAAAGGGGGTAAAGCTTTCGATATAGGGCTTGAAGCCGTAGCTGGAAAGGCCTGCCGCGATGGAGGCCATGTTCTGCTCGGCGACGCCGCAGTCAAACATCTGCTTGGGGAATTTCTTGTAAAGCGCCAGAGTACCGCTGGCTTTTGCCAGGTCAGCGTCCAGAACACAGACATGGCGGTCTTTTTCCATCATTTCTGCCAGACATTCGGCATAAACAGCTCTCATTTCCATTGTGTTCACTCCCCTCTGATCTCAGCCAGTGCCGCTGCGGTCTGCTCGGCGCTGAGCGGTGAATTGTGGTTTCCTGCTCCCATTGCTTCGATAAAGGATACGCCGCAGCCCTTTACGGTGTTGAGAATGACCATGGTGGGCTTGCCGCTGCCGAGATTTGCCTTGGCCTTTGTGATGGCCTCAGATATCTGGGCGCAGTCGTTGCCGTTTTCAACGTCGATAACGTTCCAGCCGAAGGCGGCCCATTTGTCACCGAGGGGTGCAATGTCGTTGACCTCGGCAACGGTGCCGTCTATCTGGAGCTTGTTGTAGTCGGTAAAGGCGATAAGATTGTCCAGCTTCTTTGCCGCGGCGAACATGGCGGCCTCCCAGATCTGGCCTTCCTGAGACTCACCGTCGCCGATGAGTGCGAAAACTCTTGCCCCGTCATCTTCCAGCTTTGCGCCAAGAGCCACGCCCACAGCGCAGGAAAAGCCCTGACCCAGAGAACCTGTAGTCATGTCAATGCCGGTGGTGAGATTCATGTCGCAATGGCTGGGCAGGCTGGTGCCGCCCTGATTAAGGGTAAACAGCAGCTCCCTGTCAAAGTAGCCGCGCTTTGCCAGAGTGGAGTACACGGTGGGGCCTGCATGGCCCTTGGAGCAGACAAAACGGTCCCTCCCTGCCATTTTGGGGTTTTTCGGGTCAATATTCATATGCTCAAAATACAAAACTCCCAAAAGCTCAACAACGGAGAGGCAACCTCCTATATGACCAACGCCAAGGTGACCGATGCAGCTTACAACATCACTGCGGATGTCTTTGCATATTTGCTTCATATCACAGCTCAATTCAAACTCCTCCTAATTTTTTAAAAGGTTTAACTAAATAAATCTTAATCCCTGCCCATAAGTTTGTCAATAGTAAATAAGTGTTGGGAACAGGCCATTCATACTTATTTTACTTGCAGAATATTTCCCCCAAGGGATTGACAGCGGCACTTTGTGCGGATATGATTATTCACAGAGTTAATTAACTTATTTAAGAGGTGCTGAAAATGAATAATTTCAAAGCCGTGTACATACCCGTGGGCGTACCCACTTTCCATCTTGAAAGCGCGCAGGAGCAGTTTGACAAGTCCGTAAAGCTCCTTCGCGGCATCGACCCGGATTTCACATGTCCGGAGAAGATGCTTCTTGGCATCGACGATCTTCGCGCATATCTGGATACCCTCTCCCCCGACCTTATCGTTTTCCAGAATCTGACCTTTGCAAACTCCGCCTACATATCCCAGGTGCTCAGCCGTTTTGACTGTCCCTTTTTGCTCTGGACACTGAGAGAGCCGGTCATTGACGGGGGAAGGCTCCGCCTCAACTCACTTACCGGCGCATACTCCGCCGCCAATGCGCTCCGCGCCTTTGACGGAAGAGCCTTTGAGTATCTTTTCGCCTCCCCTGATGAGGAGCGGGCGGAGAAGTTCATAAGAAGCTGCGTTGATGCCGCCAGAGTAAAAAAGCAGATGCGCTCTCTGAAGATGGCCGCCATAGGCCATACTCCTCAGGGCTTTGGCTTTGGGCGGGCACTGGATGCCGAGCTTATGAACGTTTTCGGCGTTGACCTTGAGGCTATCGAAGCCAGGGAGCTTATCGACAGGGCCAAAACCTTCTCAAACAATGACTGCAAGGAGTATCTTGCAAAGTCCGCCTGCGCCATGTGCGGTCTTGACAAAACTCCCGAACACAATCTCAGGGATTACGCAAGGCTTTATAAGGCTTACAGTGATTATGTACGGGAAAAGGGCATAGGTGCTCTGGCCTCCCGCTGCTGGCCTGACTTTTTCACCGCATTCGGCACACCTGTGTGCTCTGTTCTGTCCATGCTCAACGACGAGGGCATCGCCGCCGCCTGCGAGGCCGACGTGTACGGTGCGCTGTCCATGTGGGTAGGCATGGAGCTGAGCGGCCAGCCCACCTTCTTCGGTGATCCCGTATCCCTCGACGAGGGTGACAACACCATTACCTTCTGGCACTGCGGAGCAGCTGCCTGCTCCCTTGCCCGCTGCGATACAGGCGCTGCCGTTGGCGTGCACCCCAACCGCAAGATAGGCCCTGCCATGGACTTTGGCTGCAAGGCAATTGAGGAAGTAACCGTATTCCGTATAGGCCGTGAGCCGGACGGGACTTTCCGCTTCTTCATCACCGAAGGCGAAGCTCTGGACAAGCCCAAGCAGTTTATCGGCACCTCCATTGTGGTAAAGACCGGCGAGGATTGCCGCAGCATCGTGGAGCAGAGCGTGCTGGACGGCTTCGAGCCCCACTTCGCTGTCATCAGCGGCAGGCACGGCGACACCCTTGAAATTCTCGCCCGTATGTTCGGCTTTGAGGTGTACAGATACTGATATTTTCCTATTAAATATTAAACAGGTAAAGGCCGCGGCCTTTACCTGTTTGTTTTGTTATTTCAGTTTTGCGTCAAGCACGCCCTTGGTAGCCTGTGCAAAATCCGCCACTGTTTTTTCTCTCCACTGGGTCTCGGTGGGGTAGAAAAGCTCCAGATAATTCTGATGCACTACCTCGGCAGAAGTCTCATTGTCGGTGGGATACCAGTGGTTTCGGTTTTCGTCCACGGTGTACTTCAGGCTGAGGATAGTGTCAAAAAACTCATCACCGATAGTGCCAAACTCAAAGCAGGTGGAGAAAAGGGACTTGTCCGTATCAAGGCTCTCAGCCAGACGGTAGAAGAAATCCGTGGTGTCGCCGGTGGTGGCATAGAAGGCTTCAGAGTCATAGGCGATGATATTGTCATAGCCGAAGGCCGCCTGAGACTCTTTTTCGCTCATAGTCTCATAGACGGAGTTGAAGATGACCATATTGTACCGTGGGCCATAGCCGGAGTGGATATCGATATGTACGATATTCTCATATTCGCTGTCCAGACACTGTGCAAACACGTCCTTGAGATAGACCGTGGAGGCCTCATCCCCGTTGCCGCCGTAGTATACGCCCTGGGGGTATTCATACTGTCCGCCAAGTAAAGCGTCGGAAATGGTGTCCGCGCCCTTTGTTATGGCGTTTTTGCCCAGACTCAGGTAAAAGCCCGCCTCATGCCAGAGGGCGTTGCCGATCTTCCCGATGGGGCCGAGGAAGCTGTCCACCTGAGGATATTTTTCGTTGACGGAAAGGTCAAAGCTGTCCCAGTCGAGAATGAAGTTGCGGTTAAGGTCCACATTGTTTTCATTGTAGCGGCGCATATACTTCATGCCGTAGGGGTTTACGTTGGCAATGGTCAGAACGCCGGTATCGTCAGTGTCAAGCTGGGGGTATATCTCCGTGAAGAAAACGTCCAGCATTACAGAGCCTATGTAGCCCTCAATGCCGTGTACACCGGTGGTCAGGACGATGAGATTTGTCGCGTCCTCTGCGGCAGGCAGATAGAAGCTGTCTATATAAAGTCCGTCAGCCTCGTCAATGACGTGGCTGTAGCTCTCCGCGCCAAGCCGGGCAAAAAGCTCTTCATGATGCTTACGTACCTCATCGTAAGTATCAAAGAAAACCTCGCTGTATGCATAGCTTTCCGCAGGAGCATCCTGTTGGACCGCCTTGAGGATGATGCTGGGTCCGGCAAGGCTCGCTATAAGAAGGATAATTGCCAGAACGCCCAGAACACAAAGCAGTTTCTTCATTTTCCTTATTGTCCCCTCTCGTTTTCATTTTCGCTTCATGGTCAGTATAGCATACCAAATGCTCTTTGACAAATTCTGAGCAAAGATAAATCGGCAAATATTTTCAAAAACATGAAACCTTTTTGCTCTTATCCGGACTATTATAGGTGAACGGCCGTGGTAGAAAGAAATCGAGGTGAGAGCTTTGAACGACACAAAAGCACTGAAGCTTTTGCAGGAAGGTGAGCCGGACGCGCTGGAATGGTTTATTGACCGCTACGGCAGCTATGTGGGCACTATCGTGAAAAATGTGCTGCAAAACAGTATGAGTCAGGCAGATGTGGAAGAGGTGACGGCGGATGTGTTCGTCACGCTCTGGAAAAGCGCGGAGCGGATGCTGCCTTTGAACATAAAAGGGTATCTCAGCCGTGTCTCACGCAGCCTTGCCCTACGTAAGCTGCGGGAGAGAAAGGTGGAGTTTTGTCTGGATGATGCCATTCTTGTTCTGGAAGAGGACTCGCTCATAGAACGGCTTGACCGGGAGCAGCGGGATGAGCTGGTACGTCAGGCGGTGCTGTCCATGACCCAGCCGGACAGGGAGATTTTTCTCCGCCACTATTACTACTGTCAGAACATTTCCCTGATTGCAGAGAAAATGCAGATGAACCCCTCCACTGTGAAAACCCGCCTCAGACGTGGGCGCGAAAAGCTTCGTCAGCATCTCACCGGAATTGAAAACATATAAGGAGGCGACTGAAGTGGAAGTTAATATATACGCACTTCTTGAAGGACTGGAAGACTGTTCCGTGTCAATGGATGATAGAAATGTCGTCTCCACGACGAAAATCAAGGAGCTGACAAGAATGAAAACCGGAAATAACGCAAAAAAGTCCCGGCGCGGCAGCCGTAAACGCTTCATAACCCTTGCTCTGGCGGCGGCGTTGCTGCTGTCAATGGGCATGGTGGTATACGCCGTGGGCGAGATATATGAATACAGGAAAATAAAGGACGATCCCGCTCTGGAAAATATGTCTGACAAGGGACTGGATGAACTTGAACGCTTTACTGGCGGTGAGTATGACTTCGTTTTGGCGGACGATGCGCTGTATCTGAACAATGAAAGAGGGCAGAGCGGCGTGACCTCATTTTACTACACGGCTGACGGCTATCGTGAGCCTCTCTGCGTTCAGTATTACGACAGCGGTGAAATATATGCTCTGGACGCAAGACCGCTCTTCCCGCTGGACTATGAGCCTTACGATTTCCCCTTTGAATATCTCGACGCCACATATCCGGATAAAGAGGCTTACCGGGAAAAGCTTATCAGGGCCGTACCTGACATAATGGACAAGCTCCACGCTGACGGCTTCATAAAACACGGCAGCGAGGATATCTATAAGGCCGATATCCTGCCCATCCATGTTTTTGGCGAAAGCTATGCGGAAATACGCGTGCTGACCCGCGACGACAACAGCTATGAGCTGTGGCTTGAGCCGGAGAACCTTGCAGTTGAGGGTTTCATGTACTGGAACGAAAAGGATACACCCATAATGCGAAACGGCTTTTTCACAGCCTTGAAGGAAGACCGGCTTGAGGCATGGTGGGATGAGCTTATGGCAAACTCCGTAGGCTGAGAATTGAACAAAACATAGCAAAAAGCCAGCTCCCAAAATCTGGGAGCTGGCTGAACTTTATATAGGATATTACACCTTTTTAATGGGGTGTCTTATTACGGTTTTCCACTTTTCCGGGGCTGTTTTCCGGGCATCGGAGAGGTATATCTCGTGGTGCAGTCTCCGCTCGTTAAAATCATTTACGTATCCCCTCTCCTTGATATACTCATCCATCAAAGCCACAGTAGCGCTCTCGTCGTCATAAGGGCCGTGGTGCATTATCTGCACGCAAAGCCCCTCTTCAACCGTCAGAAATTCCACCGCCGAGCAGTCCAGCTTCTTCTTTTGGCTGGCGGTTTTCACCGCCCACTCAAAATCTTTTTCCGTAATAAAGTCCGGCAGGCGGATAAGGGATATCCAGTTGAACTTTGACTTGTCCGCCAGGTCGATGCCCTCAACGCCCTCCTGCCACCAGAAGCCCTCCAGCGGCGGCACAACATAGTCAAAGAAGCCCTCTATCCTATAGTCGGTCTTGTAGCTCATCTTCAGAGTATATGCCACGGCGTACAAAAGGCCTATGGCCTTCTGATATGCGCCGCCCTCTTCGTTGGGGTCACCCCTGCCGCGCAGAGCAATATAGTTTGCCTTTGGTACGTCCACTATTTGCGGCGAGTTTTTGGGCATATAAAATTCCTTGTATTCCTTTTTGAAATCAAATGCCATAGCTTCCTCCGATATGCTCCTGCAAAAACATTGGGGAATTTTCTCAAGATCATTATACTAAAAATTCACCCCAAGGCGCAAGAGCAAGTACTCCTGCAGGCGCTCTTGACACCGAAAAAGCCCATGATATACTGTTTTTAACACCCGTCAGGAAAGGAGAGCTTAATGGAAACTGCCAATAAAGATGCTTTAAAGCGGATATTTCTCTTCGTTTTTATCACATTTTCGCTGACTTTGGCCTATTGCTTTTTACTGCTCTATCCTCAGGTGCAAAACGAAGCTTCAGGCATTGTTCCGGCTGTACCCACACAGCTGTTGGTAGCCGCCGTAATGTTTTTCCCCAGCCTTGGTGTACTGCTGACCCGGCTTATTACGAAAGAGGGCTTCAAAAACTCGTGGCTGAAGCCAAACTTCCGGAAAAATCTCAGGTTTTATCTTCTTGCATGGTTTGGCCCCGGTGTTCTTACAGTTTTAGGCAGCGCATTATATTTTCTGCTTATCAAGAGCAGCTTTGACCCCGCCTTCGGTTTTATGAGGCTGACTCTGGAGTTTTACGGCACAGCTGCGGACGCGATGCCCGCACAGCTTGCACCGATACTGCTCTCTCAGTTCGTGCAGGCGCTGCTATTGAGTCCCATTTTGAATTTTGTACTCTGCTTTGGTGAGGAATGGGGCTGGAGAGGCTATCTTCTCCCCAAAATTTCCGAGAAGCTTTCAACCCTTCCCGCGCTTTTTATCACCGGCATCATATGGGGGCTATGGCACGCACCGCTTACTGCCATCGGTCATAACTACGGTGTTGGTTATGCGGGTTTCCCGTTCACGGGCATCGGGATGATGTGCCTGTTCTGCATCGTGATAGGGATTTTCCTGTCCTATGTGTCGCTGAAAACAAAAAGCTGTATTCCCGCAGTTTTGGGTCACGGTGCGTTCAACGGCATTGCAAAAACCGGCATGTACCTTACAGCGGATGGCGGCGATCCTTTTGTCGGCCCAGCCCCTACCGGGATCATAGGCATGATTCCCTTCATCATCGCCGCGGTTCTTATCCTGTTTTCCCTCAGCGGCCACAAAAAAGAGACGGCTTAAGGCCTTCGGGCCATTTTAAAAACTGTAAACAACAAGACCTCTTTTGTTTTGGTAGACAAAAGAGGTCTTGCTATATTATCAGTTATCAGCTCTTTCTGTTTCTCCACAGGGCAATGCTTGTGGAGATAAAGGACGCAATATTTGTAAAAATGCTGGTTGCGCCCACGATGGCGTTATATACGATCCACGTTGCGGCATTGGCCAGTATAAACACCCGCGTCCTCTGCTCACCTCTGGCAAACACGGAAAGCATCAGCATCAAAGCGCCTATGATGGGCAGAAGCTCCGTAAGATTATGGGCCGTCACCGCCCATGTGAAGCCCTCGGAGCTGATAAGCCCGTAAAAGCCAAGGCCCAGATACAAAGCAAAGAACAAAGCCGCCTCAAAGCCGCCAACTGCCGTTTCCTTCCTTTCGTGCCGGATGGACACAAAGGACTGCACGACAGCCACCATGCAAAGGAATATGGCTGAGCCCACCCGCCCTATCAGGGTATAGTTGAGTATGCTCATGATGTTGACCAGCACGTTGCAGAGCATCATCTGCTCTTTTCTTTTAAACTGCGGCCTTGCAACCGCAATGCATGCGCCGATCACGCCGAATGTCTGCCCTAAGATATACGTGAAAATCACCTTCTGCCGGAATTGTTTTTGTCTGGCTTCACGACCGGATAAAGCCGATACAGGTTCGCCCTTCGCACTTAATCGTCTTGCTTCTTATCTTTCTTTAAAAGGAAGGCGGCTGTGGAGACGAACACCACTCCGTTTGTGACAACGCCCACATAGTTCATTATATAGGCATTGAAGATGGAAAAGAGCACAATGCATACAAGAAAGGATATCTTCAAGGCTCTTTCGTTGTCCTTGAAGCGGAAGATAGCAATGGAATACTCAGAGTTTGCAATCACAGGCAGCAGCCCCACTATGCCCCGGTTATTGAAATAAAGCCCAAACACAACGCCTAAGCCTATCAGCAGCCACTCCAGAACGCGGCTTTTGATATTTGCGATGGCCACCGTATTTCTCAAAAGGCTCACCACGCTCTGCACCGCGCCGCTGTAGCCCTTGAGCACAAAGGAGCTGAGGCCGTATATGACCTGTCCGATGCTCTGCCAGACAAGAACCGCCCTGGCAGTTTTGCGCGATGCGCTGAACGAGTCGCAGGCCATACCCAGAAGGCTGCAAAGATTTCCGATGATTATGCTGCTTGTATTCATATGCCGTGAGTTCCTTTGGCTTTTCTTCCGGCAGCACAACATGAGTTGACCGTCAGAGCGTTTCACATTATAGTCGAAACCCGCAGGAAAATCCAGTGGGTTGGGGAAGGATAATAATAGGGAGTGCCTTCAAAGAATTTGAAGACACTCCAGAAGATAGGTAAACATTGGGAAAGGATCCGGATAAAGCGGATAAATACAGGCTATATACAGTCAAACGGGATGAGAATAGTAAAGTTATTTCAAGGTGAGCTAATATAATTGCACCTTTTTGCCCGATCTGGTACTTTAATTTTCAACATTTGCATGGTTGACCATAGTGCTTATAACAATAGTGGAAGGCCGCCCTGCGGACGGCCTTCCTTTTTTGGTCGGAGTGTAATTATAGGGTTGAAAAAACCAGTAAAATCAATGGTTTACAGGTTTTTAGTTTGAGGCGGTTATATACACTCACCGTCTGCTATAACATAAAACCCTTCTTGTAGCGCAGAGAAGGTTGCGATAGAGCATACAACTATGGCAGTGTGTTTCAGTTCTACGAAGGGTATTGTCAAAGGCAATAGGAACAGCATTAGCCCCGTTACTTTGTTCATAATCGTATGCAGGGATATAAACTGTTTTTTAGAAACATATCCCCATATGATATTGGTGATTTTAATAAGCGCAATTACACCGCTCCATATCCACAACCATTGTGGAATATGGATTGCTTGCAACATCTTGAATAAAGATACCACCACAAAAATGAGGTCAGCAGCAGTATCCAGTTGACTTCCAAACTTGCTGATGCTGTTTGTTTTTCTGGCAATGGTGCCATCTACCATATCGCTAAATCCGCAGAAGAGATATATGATGTAAAATGCCACAGAAAATGCAGGGAAGAACAGCAGTAAAATACTTCCGAGAATACGACAAGCAGTGAGAATGTTTGCAATATGCTTCGCCATCGGTTCACCTGTAAATTTAAGTTTATCAAATTGATTATATCATGATTTACTAAAATTTCAAATGAAAAAGAGATGGGGGGAATCGACCTGCGCTGCGGCGCAGGCCAGGTCGCGGTTCTGACGTGCCCCGGCCCGTCATTCACTACCGCTCCCATTCGATTCCCGATCCAAAGCCATAAAAATACCGCCATCCCTCTTGGAATGACGGCATTTTCGTGGTCAGAATGTAATTATAGGGTTTAGCGGTTGAGCGAGAGTACAGATAAAGAACAGCAAGTGTGGCACATTGCGTGTCCCAATTTTTATGCGTTAGCGATCACCAGCCACGCCATACTCTCTCTTTATTGAATCAACAGAAACTACCCACTGTTTTCCAAATTTACAAACATCAACACCGTTTACAGGGTTCCCATAAGTGATTGCTTTTCGTAATGTGCTCTCATTCAATCTCCACAAGTATGTGGCATCACTAAAAGACATTAAACTGTCAAATGTAGTTTATACTTGAGCACCATGTTCCCATAGCTCGTCACAGGACAAGTCCAGTTTGTCTCCCCAGATTATACCATAACCACCCACATCTACAGAAATATTTTTCTTTGCTTGGTTCCTCCACCAAAAATCAAGTGTTTTGCTCAAACACAAAAAAGAGGGCTATCAATCTGTGAGACCAATGCAGACATATTATATAAAACATCTATAATATTTACAGAAAGTTAATTGTAAATTCATGTGAAATACACACTAGAGAAAGAAATGCAGTTTATTATGTATAAAAATGACTTGGATACAGATACAAAGGAGGCGTACTTTAAAGTGTATAGAGATTTCATTGATTGCGCAGTTGTACTACGAAAGTTCCAAGCCGAGAACAGCAATGCTACTAGAGACGAAAAAGAATGTGAGAAGATTTATGCTGATTTAGTAGGCTCTGTTATGAAAATGGTGATGAAACCGGCAAATACTGAACACAGCTTTAATTTTTCATTAGACTATATTAAATACTTAAAAGACATTTCAAGGGAATATTCATTGCAGAGACTTATTGCATTTCCGGCCCTAAACTCAAATGGGGGTATCTCTTGGATGTTGACACCAAAGGGCGGGGATGCTAGGGCATTTTTCAATGCTTTAGGGACGCCGCATAGATTGAATAATTCACCGGAGATCAAAGTACAGCTTGATCGTGCTGTAAAAAATTATGGTATTGTTATCTATGACAGCAATATGTAGTGCTATTAGATCTTTGGTTTATACTGTATTTATAATGGGTAAAGTAATTTTTTAACATGTACCTCAAAGAAAGAATAAATCCAGAAGTTTTGTGACTTCTGGATTTATTCTTTCTTTGAGTATAATTTCTAATGACAATGGTTAAGTAAGTGGCTTTGAATGATTTCTTAAAGGCTGTTTGCCGTGATACTACTTTTTGTTGAATACAGAAATAATATCCTCTAATTTTACGGCCTCTAATTCTTTGGCATCGAGATTAATAAATGCAGACCCTTTATCGATGTTCCAATTTTGCAATACGTCACGTAATTCTTCCCATTTAAATTTCGATTTGAATAGTTTTAGATAAAGGCGACCTAATCCTATTGCATGTGCCCTATCAGAACTTCTGATTGCTTCAACCATAAAAGATTTTCCGAGCATAAAAAGAAAACGAGAAAGGGATATTGTAAGCGCAGATAAAACAACGATTTCAACACAAATTACAACGGTTTTTTGAATTTCAAGAGTAATTTCCGAGGGGGTCAAGATACAAAATCTCCAAAATGTGAATATTATCAATGCACACAATACAACAAACGCAAGTCCATAACAAATAAACGAAATAATTTTGTTTGTTTTGCTCTGGTTCTTTAGTTCTAATATCGTATTGTCTAAATAAGTATAGCCGTCATTCTCAATTGATTCAGAAAATTCCTTGCTTTCAAGGTCATATGCAGCGGCAATTTGAGGAAATGTTGTGAGCAAAAACTCTTTCGCTTCATCTATAGAGAATATGCGTTTTGTAAATTCGGATGCCTTGTTTCTCATTTCTAAAGATAAGTTGTTGTATAGATCAATCCCAATCATACTGGGAAATGCCATTTTCGCACGACTCAAACAACTTATAGAAAAACTATTGCAAAATCGTGAAACTCTGGATGCCAATTTGCTCCTATTCTATCAGCAAACCACAAAAAGTGGGATGTTATTTTTTCGCGAGTTGTAGGTTGCAGATATTCTGGAAGAGATTCAAAAAATTTCTGTACTGCCGTAAAATCAGAGTTAGGTGGAGGTGGTTCTACAGCACACAAGTATACAAGTCTCATTTGTTCACCTTTGATAGTTGCTTACAAATTAAGTTCACTTCTTAATGCTTTTTGTAGTACCGCTGAGAAGTTGATTTCCTCGCGCTCCGCCATTGAATTTAGCCATGCAGGTATAGTAAGAGTTTTCTTAACGGCTTTGCTATTAAAGAACTTCCGATATTCAACGGTATCACAAGAAATAAGTGTAGTAAACTCATCTCCGTTTGTTTTAATATCTCTTATACTAGATGCTTTTGGAATAGATTGATTGTTTTCCTCCATATCATAAAGAGTTAAACAAAGTGCATCATTTGCCATTTTTATTCCGTCCTCAAGGGATTCAGCCTGAGTAAAACAATTGTCTAAGTCTGGAAAATAAATAGAGTATCCACCCTCTTCTTCCGGAACGAAAACTGCAGGATAAACATATTTAGCCATATATAATTTCTCCTTTCTTTGTGCATACCACAGGGCTATTTAAGCCCTGCGGCTCGCAAGATGGAATTTAGTGTTCCTGTTTTGACGTCCTCATTCTTATGTCTGCCAACCGGGAACGTCTTGTTTGTTATTGGGCTGTACCATAAGGTATGGCTTGCGCCTTCCCTGTGTATGGTACACCCTGCTCTTCTCAGCATTTTTTCTAACTCACTATATTTTATGTTGGCTCACATCCTTTATCTATATTCTCTATGCAAATTATAACACGTGCAAGCACGTGTGTCAACGCAAAAAACACTTGCTTTCACGTGCCAATAAAAGATGAAAAAAGTTGATAGCCATGAATTTGTGGAAGCTCATAGCTATCAACTTTATTTACTCGTCTATATGTGGAACTTCAAAAATCATCGGCGTTGTAGATCGAAAAGCTTTACCCATAGCAATTGCTGTTCTAAATTTGAGCGTTGGCAGAATACCTACAAAAGAACTGCCCATATAATTTGACAAGAAATCACTCGTTGTCCGGTCTAACTCCTGAAAAACGATTACCGAATTACATTGGGTTAATACTGTTTTCGATACATTTGCAGTACGCTGTGCTATTACAATAAAGCCGATATTATACTTTCTACCCTGAAGGGCAATTTGCGCAATACTATTAACAGTAGCTTTTGATGCGTTATCAGAAACCCCCATAGAGTTGATCTCAGGAATAATCGTATGGGCCTCTTCTAAAACAACGCACACACGTTTTCCATAATTATTCTTGTCTTTTGCGATATGGAACAAAACCCAGAAAAACCATCTGGTATATTCTAAGTTACTGGAGTTATTTGAAATATCTGACAATTCAAATACTACTTTACTTGAGTCTCCTTCTAAAAACACCTTTATAGCATTACCAAAATATAATTTTATTTCACGCTCAGCCTGCCTTATAATCTTCTGATCTCTTTGGTTAGAAAATTTTGCATTTTCTTGTGCCAAGGTATCAATTAGTTTCGTTATTTTTATTGCTTCTTCATCTGATATTATGGAAGTCAGATTAGAAATCTTGCTCTTGTACTCTCCGGTTAAATCTACAATTATTACTTTTGTATCATTAACTGCAATTTTATCAATTAGGCTACGGGCAAAGACCGATTTACCAGATCCTGTTACTCCTAAAACAGCTGTATGGTGGGTTACTGCATATTCAGTGTTAATTATAACTGGGTAGTTTGTGTTTGGGATACACCCAATAATATACTCATTGTCAGAAATAGTTGGTGCAGAGATTGGAGAAGCAATAAAAATGGGGGTGTTTATACTAGGAACCCATCCATATTGTTCGAATCGACCTTTTTCCTCGTTCCATTCACCTAATTGAATAGCCTCACCAATAATAAAACTGGATTCATTTTTATTAGTTAGCTGTTCATTCTTTGTAATACCTTGCACTATCTGATACAAAACCTTGTGGGAATTAATATTAAGTTCGATTAACTGGCCACTATGAATTTCGACTTTAGAATTGTAAGAAAATCTTATTTTTTCTATAACAGAGTTTTCATATACAAGGCCAATAAACCGGTTTAGATAATCGTTCTCTGGAGGATTTTTGATTTTATAAATCTTGTCAGGTATGTATTTTGATATCGATTTTTCGAACAGACGATCAATTTCAGTTGTTGTAAGTATCTTTATCCATTGCTCTTGATTAAGCAAATATACGTCTAAGATAATGCCAATGTGGTCTTTGTTATCTACAGAGTAATAGAATTCAACAAAATCAAAAATTTTTAAAGAGTCTGTTCTATCGTATGATAGCTTTACGAGAAAAGTGTTTTTCGATTGCACACCAAATATTTCGCCTACTGCATTCTGTATTTCTTTAGATGCTTTACTGTCGAACGCTCCGTCTATAGCTTTTGCAACAGAAGGAACATTTAATACCATAAAGATAATCCAAAACCATAATAACGAATTAAATTCTACGCTTGCAGTCCCATACTGCTGTACTACTCCCCACAGAAAAAACGAGGAAAAAATAGTTTCGGGTTTTCCCAATTCTCGATTAATTCTTGTAGCAATCTGGATTACTGGATGTTCGAACGCTAACTCATATTTTCGAAGCCACATCAGGATGTAGCTTGATAATATAAGATAGGAGGATATTATCAAGAAAACCCAATATAACCAAGTTCTTTCATGGTTAGGAATAAGCAATAGAGATAATGAGGCAGTAACAGCATTCACGAAAATATTGCTATCTTTTGAGAAAAATGGTTGATCAACAAGAGAAAGAAGTATTAGCAATAAAAGACCAGATGCAAACCAAAAATCGTTTACAATAAAATTAACACTTCCTGTTAAGAAGAAGCCCAATACTATTAGGATAATTAATGAGATGCCCATTAAACACAGGCGATATCTTTTACTCATAGAAGCCTCCCAAACCAAGCAAAAACACGTTTAGAAAATTTTATCATGAAGGGGCTTTTATTGCAAGGTAACGCTATACGACAAAATAGGCTTTTATATGTGGAAAATAAGCGTCCTGAACCCGTTGATTTTCCTAGGTTTTTTAGGCCTGTTTTGGGCGGGGTAATATGATTATACTTTTTTGCCCGATTTGGCACTTTAATTGTCAACATTTGCATGGTTGACCATATAGCTTATAATAAAGGCAGTGGACTTGTCATTATGATAAGTCCACTGCCTTTTCTATAAGGAGCGGGGATGGCCCGTGACGCAACCAAATTCCTCGGGACAATTTGTCCCGAGGACAATCAAAAATCGCGAGTGTGGCCACACTTGCCCTGTTTGCCGTCCTGAAAAAAGTTCGAAAATAGCTTTTAACCCCAATGTGAAAATAAGTATCATTCGACACCTTTGACAGCTTTTAACCGCACTTATATAATTTTACTCAAACCTGACACCACAGGAGGGCCAATAATGGAATTCCATGAAAAACTACAACAGCTCCGAAAGAAAAATAATTTGACTCAGGAACAGCTTGCTGAGCGGCTATTCGTTTCGAGAACGGCAGTTTCAAAATGGGAAAGTGGACGGGGATACCCCAATCTTGAGTCATTGAAGTACATTTCCAGGCTGTTCTCAATTTCAATTGACGATTTGCTTTCCAACGAAGAACTAATAGAACTTGCTGAAACCGAAAGCCATGAGAATATAAGCAAAGTCTCAATTCTGGTTTTCGGTACGCTGGACATTACTTCACTCGCTTTTCTGTTTCTGCCGCTTTTTGGGCAGCAAGATGGCGAGTTTATATACGCTGTTCCTTTGTTGTCCCATACAAGTATTAGTGGATTTCTGCGAACAATTTATTTTGTCTTTCTTACATTCATTTCGATATTCGGTGTTTTTGAAATTTTCGCCGGGATATCAAATAACCAAAAGGGACTACGGATTTATAAGCCCTGTTCCGTTACCTTATATGCTGTTACTATTTCGCTGTTCATACTTTCTCGCCAGCCCTACATTACAGTAATCCTTTTCCTGCTATTTATAGTGAAGATCATACTGATTGTGCAGGAAAACAGAATCAAAATTCGTATAGCGCCTAATTAAAATCCGTGACACAAAAAGTATCGCGGGCTTATATGTATAGCTACGGAACGTTTCTTGTCTTTTCTATAGATATGCTCAGATAATAAAGCTGTGGCCTACAATTCACCGCATATTTTACAGAAGAAAGGATGTTGACTGTAGTGAGAAATAAAGCTCAAAGATATTTTATAATCTCCGGACTGCTATTTTTACTATTTGCCCTCTTTACTGTTTTTGTTTCCTGTTTTGATGTGCAATCCATAGGTCCAAAACAGTCCATGGTGGGGCTTGCGACAATCAATCAGTATATGTTTCAACTGATTGGTGTACATTTGACTTGGTATCACATTACGGACTGGCTTGGTGTAGTTGCTATTCTTTTTGCTTTGATGTTTGCCGTCATTGGCTTGTACCAACTTATAAAAAGAAAAGATATCAGAAAAGTGGACAGGCATATTATAGTTTTGGGACTGTTTTATGCTTTGGTAATCGCATTTTACATATTTTTTGAATTGGTTATCGTAAATTACCGTCCAATAATATTGGAGAACAGTCTGGAAGCGTCATATCCCTCTTCTCATACGATGATTGTTACATGCATTATGGCAACAGTTGGAACTCAGCTTTCTTTCATTTGGCCAGACAAGAAGAAACTCTGTTTTCTGATTAATACAATAGCGGCCTTGCTGATTGCAATTACTGTGATTGGCAGATTAGTTTCCGGAGTGCATTGGTTTACCGATATAGTGGGTGGACTGTTGCTGTCAGCCTCGTTGGTTTGCCTGTACTACGCTGTCATTGAACATATCAAATAACATTGAAAACCTTGGAAATGAATTGGCTGGCTTGCCCAATCTGCAAAGGCAAGACGCGCACTATACTCCGCAATGATGCAGTGCCAATAAACTTTCTGCTGTTATGGCCTAACTGTAATCGCGAAACACTGATCAACGCAGACAAACTTAATATCATTGTTATCAAAGAGCCGGACGTATAGCCGCAGAGCCGATAACCCGCAGGCCAAAAGGTGCGAGTTATCGGCTTTTTCAGTTTTATATTTTTGAACGAAAAGAACCTGTTGCAAAATAAAAATTTCTAAAAAATGAGCAAATTAATTAACGGTAGAAACCTGGATTAGTTTTTGATTTCTACCGCTATTTCCAACTTTTAGCAAGGGTCTCGGGATAAATATTTTTGAAAACAAACTGATAAATATGTTAATGCAGATCGTCTTGGCACTAATTCGGCAGTCAGCATGTTTCATATGAACAGGTGTAGTTTCTTAATGTGTAAAATCAAAAAACAAGTGATGCAATGTAATTTCACTTTCATCTGTGGATCTCTTATGTAGTGAGGCGTACTGCGGTTCTGCATAACGTAATTCCCGGGACAGATTGCTTATTGGCGCAACTGTTGCAATTTCAGTAATCAGTTCCGCTACAATTTCCGGAATCTTTCCGCTTAATACATACCCGATGAGTGAGGATTCTGATGACTGTGATCCATAGCGTCCTGACGTGTAGTTTTTTACTCCTGTATCGACATATCTTTTAATTTTATCTTTCTTGTGATTATAGAGATTCTTGCATTCTGCGCCAAAATAACTGTTTGAAGTATCCCAATCACGAAAACAAAAATCAATCGTAGGTTTATATCCACGGCCCTTTTTTAACGTGGGGTCTGGGTACTGATGAACAGGTCCAATGTTGTTTATTCTCAGAGTGGTGGCCCGATTCTCGTTGGCCCAGCGCTGCGATATTTTCCCATACCATTCCAAGGTGATATCATCTTCCTTAGCGGTTTCGGAGATAGTTATATTCGTATCTGCTATTAAATCATGATATCCCTGCCACAGGGTCAATAAAATCTCATTAACCCCAGAAGGGCCAAGCCGCTTTGCTAAATCATCCGGAACAGCTGTGGATGCTGTTATATTTCTTATACTGCTCATTGTATCACCTCCACGCCTTGGAAACATCTTCGAATATCTCATCTGCATCCCTGCAAGCAGCGGAATATGTCCAATATTTACGTTGGGACGACTTAATGATAAATATCCTATTCGGCTGGTAAATTCGGAGATTTCGCCTAATGAATACCATTTTCTGGTTATCGGCCAATGCACTGTCCAAGCTCAGGAGTATTTCATTCAATCTATCATTGTTTTTTACAAAATTTAGATCCGTATCGTTTTGTTGTCCAACATTTAAAACAAGCACAGACAGTGGAGCATCGCCAAAATATAGATCTCCAGTTAACCTTGTACTTGCTCCAAATGTGTTTGTCAGCACCTCGCTAATGGAATCGTAATACAGTTTGTACGCATCGATGTTCGGCCGTTCAAAGGATACTGAATGCTGCTTTTTTTTGAAATAGTCGTATACATAATCAATTACATCGTCTATCTGATAGCTCTCATATTCTTTTAGCCGATACATATGGCGCACAAATTGTTCTGCTTTTTCCTTTTTCGCTGGTGAGACCGCCAATTCATCAAATATTCCGCATGCTTCAGCAATTTCTGCATCGCTTGGGCTGGGGATAGGTGTTTGCCAAATATCTCCTGCCTCTAACTCATCTCTTTCTACAAGCCATTTCCTATTTGTAAGAATATGATAGTACGAAAAAACTCTCGAGCCAATTATCACGCTCAAGTATTTAAGCTTATTTATGTTGCCGTGTACTCCTAAAAGACTATGGTTAAACACAGCATCATAATCCAGCACTTCTGAAAGAAATGTTCCATTTTTATGGCTCTGTTTAATTATCAAGTGTGGGGCTGCAAAAATTTCTCTGGCATTTTTAACAATGCACTCAAAATCATCGAAATCAACTATCGGAAGCTCATCGGATGAAACATAGTATGGTTTAAAGGATTTGGCTTCCACCAATGGAAGACCTTTGAAGTCATAACATTGGTGTTTCCTGTTTCCTCTTTTGAACCCCTCGGCAGTTGTCATGTGATTTTCTTCAATAAATGATGCCATAGATGCAAAAGTACTTTGCATTTTTCCTATTAATTCAAGATCTCTAGGCGCTCCCCACATTGCAATTTTCCAGATCCTATCGTCATCAATAATGTCACGAGGTATTCTGCATATATCGGTAGGATCAATAGAAAACTTCCTGATATCTTCAATTGTGTAAATTGGCTTTGGCGTACAATAAACGATTGGCTGATTGATCTCTTCCTTTTTAGGAGTATAGATAATGGCAGCAGCAGGTCCACTGGCGTGATCAAACAAAAATTTTCTATATGCTGATAGATTGATAATCGCTAGTACGTTGTTGTCGGAAAACAGATTTGCCCTATACGTCCTACTTTTATCTGATCTATTAAAAAGCAATCCTTTGCTAGGCATAAGGAGACAAATAATTCCGTTTTGCTTGCACAACTCTGAGCACTTGATAGAAAATGCTTGTGCAATTTGCTTGTCACCTATGACGCGATTTGCTTTTTTCAAGTACTCTTTCGTTTTTCCAGTAATGTTACTCTGCCAAGGCGGATTGCCGACAATGACATCATATCTTCTGTTATTAAAAGATTTATCCTCTTCGAAAAAATCACTTGAAATCAAGTTGTTATCTAGTAGACGCGGAAATGAAAGCTTATCCCAGATGCTTCGTGGATCGAGGAAATCACACATAGCTAAGCTAAGGCTAAACGAGGCAACTCGAATAGCTTCTTCATTAATATCTACACCGAAAATACTGTTTTTCAAGAGAAGATTCAGTTGATCACAGGTGATCGTATGAACGTCATTTTGGGACATCCATCTGCAAACAAGTCTTCTGTATGCTTCAACCAAGAAAATACCCGAACCGCATGATGGATCAAAAAAGGATGTATCTTTATACTCGCCTTCCCACGGATACACTTCATCCATGACCAAGTTGACAAGATGGAGAGGTGTATAATACGTGCCCTTCTCATCATCTTCGTCTGACAGGTGAAAAAACAGCTCATAGATACTGCTGATCAATTGAATGGGGATAATGTCAAAACTATAAAATGGCCATAACGCGAGTTGTTTGCTCTCTAATTCGCTATCACCTAGAATAAATGTGCGAAGCTCATCCAAGTCATTTTGAGTAATAATCTCTATTTCAACTTCTGAGACTTGCAGAGTATCACCATTAAACTTCTCTTTAAGTGTTCTAAACAAGCTATAAGTTGCCTCTTTATTGTTTAGCACATCGGTATACT